>NZ_JBHLWI010000083.1:0-190984 GCF_042432905.1 Fontibacter flavus
GTAACGTTCTTACTCCTTCTGCTTTTGCCTGGTAGCAGCGCCCTGCTTACCTGACAAACCAAATAATATCCTGACAATTATGCAACAGTTTACATTTGCCAAACTTAGTATGACAAGGAAAAGCCTAATTAAGTAGCAAGCATTAATTTTTGCTTCAGCATTTTAGAAACAAAAAAACAGAAAATCATGACCTTCCAAGAACAATTATCCCAAGGCATACCCTCCACCTTACCTTCCAAAAAACAGCCGAACCCTGATTTTTCCCATGCTCCTAGGAGAAAGGATATTTTGAGCATAGAGGAGAAGAAGTTGGCGGTTAGGAATGCGCTGCGTTATTTCCCTAAGGCCTGGCATGCGGAATTGGCGAGAGAGTTTTTTGAAGAATTGCAGGAATACGGGAGGATTTACATGTATCGCTTTTTGCCGGATTATGCGATGTACGCCAGGCCGATTTCGGAATATCCTGCCAAAAGCCAACAGGCGGCGGCCATTATGCTCATGATCCAAAACAACCTGGACCCTGCCGTGGCTCAACATCCACAAGAGCTCATTACCTACGGTGGCAATGGCGCCGTTTTCCAAAACTGGGCCCAGTACCTGCTCACCATGCAATACTTATCCGAAATGACGGACGAACAAACCCTCCACATGTACTCCGGACATCCCATGGGGCTTTTCCCTTCCTCCAAGGATGCGCCTCGAGTTGTGGTTACTAACGGCATGATGATTCCCAACTATTCCAAGCCTGATGATTGGGAGAAATACAACGCACTAGGCGTCACCCAATACGGACAAATGACTGCAGGTTCCTACATGTACATCGGCCCACAGGGAATTGTTCACGGTACGACCATCACGGTGATGAATGCTTTCAGAAAAAAATTGGGTGCAGGTACCAATCCCAAAGGAAAGGTTTTCCTGACCGCTGGTTTGGGAGGCATGTCTGGCGCCCAACCAAAAGCCGGAAATATCGCAGGCTGCATCACTGTCTGTGCAGAGGTTAACCCCAAAGCCGCTCACAAAAGACATGAACAAGGTTGGGTTGATGAATTGGTAGAAGATTTGGATGCATTGGTCACAAGGGTAAGAAAAGCCCAGGAAAATCAAGAGATCGTATCCATCGCCTATTTAGGAAATATAGTGGATGTATGGGAGAAGTTTGACGAGGAAAATATCACCGTAGAACTCGGTTCGGATCAGACTTCCCTTCACAATCCATGGGCGGGCGGGTATTATCCTGTAGGTTTGAGTTTCGAGGAAGCCAATGAGCTCATGGCCAAGGATCCTGAAAATTTCAAAACCAAGGTTCAGGAATCCCTCCGTCGCCATGCAGCTGCAGTCAACCGCCACGCGGCCAAGGGTATGTATTTCTTTGACTATGGCAATGCTTTCCTTTTGGAAGCTTCCCGTGCCGGGGCCGAGGTAATGGCAGAAAACGGCATAGACTTCCGCTATCCTTCCTATGTGCAGGACATCTTAGGTCCCATGTGTTTTGATTATGGTTTTGGCCCATTCCGCTGGGTATGTACTTCGGGAAAGGCAGAAGACCTGGAAAAAACCGATCAGATTGCACTCGAAGTTATGAAAGAGATTAAAGCCACCGCTCCTACAGAAATCCAACAGCAGATGCAGGACAATATCCAATGGATAGAAGAAGCTGGCAAAAATAAACTGGTGGTGGGTTCACAGGCCCGTATCCTCTACGCTGATGCAGAAGGTCGGATCAAAATCGCTGAAGCCTTCAACAAAGCCGTCCAAGCAGGAGAAATCTCGGCAGCTGTTGTTTTGGGCAGGGATCATCATGATGTCAGCGGTACGGATTCGCCTTTCAGGGAAACCAGCAACATTTATGATGGCAGTAAGTTTACTGCAGACATGGCCATCCACAATGTGATCGGTGACAGTTTCCGTGGGGCTACTTGGGTTTCCATCCACAATGGCGGTGGCGTGGGCTGGGGTGAGGTGATCAATGGAGGTTTTGGCATGCTGCTCGATGGTACCGAAGAAGCCAATCGCAGACTCCAATCCATGTTATTCTATGATGTCAACAATGGCATTTCCCGAAGGGCTTGGGCCAGAAATGAGGAGGCTTTATTTGCGATAAAAAGGGAAATGGAGAGAACACCTGGACTGAAGGTGACAATTCCGGAGATGGTGGATGAGGATCTCTTGGAGTTTACGTAAGAAATTTTTAAATTTACACGTAAATTCTGATATCAAATGAACACCAAACTCACCTTAAGCCTGAATCAACAAATTATAGAAAAGGCCAAAGCATACGCCAAAAGCCAGGACATGAGCCTTTCTAACTTAATTGAAAATTATTTGCATAGCTTAACCCAAACAACGGAAAAAGAGCCCAAAATAAGTTCGCTGGTAGAGAGTTTAACAGGTGTTATACCCAGCCAGAGCGACGAGATGGATAAGAAGGAATACTATGATTATTTAGAAAAAAAATATTCCTGATGGAAAGGTTATTTGTAGATACCAACATTGTCCTTGATCTGATCCAGAAGAGAGAAGATTTTTACAAGGATGCTCAAACACTTTTTACTTTAGCAGATGAAAGGAAGGTGGAGTTGTTTATTTCTTCACTCTCTATCACAACCACTAACTACTTGTTGTCCAAATATTACAATCCTTCTCAAGCAAGGAAAATTCTATTAAAATTTAAGGTTTTGGTAAATGTACTCTCGATAGATGATAAAATCATTGAGCTTGCACTAAGCTCTGATTTCAATGATTTTGAAGATGCCATACAATACCACACTGCCCTACAAAATCACATTGGACTTATTATTACAAGGAACAAAAGAGATTTCCAAAAAGCTGAAATACCTGTTTTGACAGCTAAAGAATATATAAAAAGTCTGGATGCAACTTGACTACAAAACCCATCAGCCTTTTTTATTCTATTAAAAAGCAAGTAATTCCTACGAATCAATTAAATCAGCACTATTTCCTAAATCCTTTTTTTCGATCAGTGGCTCACCTTTAACCCTCTTTTAAAATTTTCCCAATCCTTGAATATCGCTATTGAAATAATTAAGGAAACAATAAGTATTAAAAACAAAATGGTTTTCTTTTTCATCATACAACAAGTTTGTTCACCAAGTTTTTTGTTACGGAATATATTCTTTAAACTTTAAAAACCCATGATTTTCAGAACCCTTCGGAATTAAATAGATCATCAAAATAATCACCAAGCGTAGTAAAATCCCCAAAACACTTCCTTCAGGACCTTGATCGCCTCCATTAAAAAACATGTCGGGAACAATCTCAAGCTTTAGCAGCCCCTCCTGTTCCGTTCCGGAAACAGGAAAACCAAATACAGGTCCTTCGATAAAATTCCAGAAAAAATGGGTGGCTATGGGTACCCATACCGTCTGGAATTTCAAAAAAGCATAGCCATACATAATCCCTCCAAGAAAGTAGCTAAGCACTTCTATGTAATTATCAGGAAAATGGGCAAAGGAGAAAGGCAATGCAGTCAGTACTAAAGCAGCTGTTTGTTTATTAGTAAAATACAATAGACTGGAAAAAATAAAAACCCTGAAAAAAAGCTCCTCAAAAATTACCGCTGACAATTCAGATGGAACAGTTTTCAGCAAAGCACTGAGATCAAAAGCCTTTTCAATTGAAATCAGATTCCATTTGACATTCAACCAGGTCAATCCTGCAAAAAGAACAAAAACAAGCATCAAGAAGGCAGCAATGACCTTCAGGTGATATTTGTCGATAAACAAGCCGACAAAACCCATCAGGTTTTTCCTATAGGCTACAAGCACTGAAATCCCATGGATACTAAAAACTAAGGCCACCAAAATACTGAGGCCAAAAATCAATTCGATCATATTTTTTTGAGGTCTCAAATTTTAGAAATAGCATTCACTTTGCCAGACACTTAAAATACAAAAAGATTAAAAAACTCTATCCATCCATACCTTAAAAAATGGCACCAAATTCCATAAGGCATGGAAAAAATAGCTGCCAAAATCCCTCCATTTCGGAAATACAGATAGGTCCAAATTACTCCTGAAAGGACATGGGGAAGAGAACTAAAAAACTATTGCTTTTTTTCTCGTATTCTTATGACAAAAACAGAGATTATAGTTCCTATCAAAACTTTTAAAAAAAGATATAAAAAATCTAATGGCCCTCGCTGCTTATAATGTTCAACATCACTTAGAATTAAAACCAACATCATTACAATAATGAAAACAAAGAGATTTTTTAATGTATTATTCATGATTTAATTTTTTTAAAAAATGGAGGCATTAAGCCTCCATAACTAACATTCAACTTATTCACAAGGTCTATTCAGTCCATCTACTACTCCATCTATACACTGTGTAATAAACCAAACAATTACACCTCTTGCTAACCAAGGATTACCCCCTGTGATATTCTTAAGATCGATATCATTCAGATCTTCAAAATATTTCTTATGAGAATTCGCTTTCAAATGCTTACTATTTTTTTTAGATTTCAGGTCGCTTTAAAAGATTTAGGCCCCAGAGTTGCTGAATTAGCAAAATCTGTTTTTGGCCAACTCCAACTCCAATTACAATTACATTTGAAATAATGTACAATATCAGAAACTAATCCTGCAAGTCCACCTTCCCCTCCAGTTACTTGGAACTTCTCCTCAAAACTCAATTCTTCAAACTTTTCCATAATTTTAAACAATTTTCATTTTTTCTCCCAGCCTTTCTCCGGCATCAGGAGCTATCAATCTCGTTCTACAATAATTAGTGAATGCTCACAGACTAAAAGGCGGAGTAACTTACTTCCATAAATGCACTTCATCTTTAAATTTTCTATTTTCAAACTTTAAGCAAACAAAAAAACAAATTACTGATCCAAGAAAACTTGCAATTAAATCTTTAAAATCAAATGTTTGAATAGAAATAAATCGCTGAAATACTATTTCATAAAAAATTAAGCCTAATAAAATACTTAAAATTAAGAAAATACTAGAACGATGATTAGCGAATCTCCATTTATGATAAAAAACATATACAAAAACTGATAAAAAATTAGGTGAAGTATCGGCAACATAAAAATCAAAGATACCTTCTGAATAAATAAATGTTCGATAAGGAAATCTGAATAGAACAAATATCAAGATTGAAAGCAAAAAAAGGCTTAAATAATTTTTTTTCATAGACTAATTAAAAGGAATAGGGGAAATATTTCCCCTATATTCGTTAGACCTAATTAATAATTTGGATAATAAAGACCAGTAGGGCCATATATACGACTACTGGTTGTTGAATTATTTTTTTTCTTACAACTACAAAAATAATCCCCTATTTTACCAATTAGCCATGACCCAAAATCGGAAGTTCCACCAAAAATTGATTTAGACTCTTTAAGATTTAGTTCTTTCATATCTTTGTTGTTAACAATTTTTTAATTTATTATTTAGTTGGTCACTGTAGCTTTTAAAATTAAGTATAATATCACCAGCTAATAAAGCACAGCCTGCACCAATTGCAGCGCCGCAGAGTTCAACTGCTCCTGCAAGCAAAAGTAATGGGACCGCCCCTCCATCTGCCTCCTGCATCTCCTCAAAACTCAATTCTCTAAACTTTTCCATAATTTAAACAATTTTCATTTTTTCCCCAACCTTTACCGGGCGCTGGGTTTTCCCAATCTCAGCCTACCGGATTCTTAGCTAGCATACTTCCCGTCAACTGATCATAGTCCTAAATTACCCTCACTCCGTGCATAAAAACAGCACAGAAAAAATATTTTAAAATTTTATGGTTCGTAAAAATAAATTGCTGGAATAAAAACCACAGCATTATATAGCCCATGGAAAATAATCGCCCATTTTATCCCATGGTTCAAGCGGATATAGCTTAAGACTAAACCTATGACAAACTGTGCCGAAACCAACAAAGGCACCAAATAAAAATAATTTCCATAATCAAAATCAGTAAAATTACCCATATGGACCAAGGCAAACATCGCCGCAGAAAAATATACTACAAACTTTAGATTAGGCGTCTGTCCTTGCTTGACTTTCACATAAAGGAAAATCAAATACATCCAAAATAGGACCAATGGGAACCATATACTGTTAATCAACAAAAGCGATAAACCCAAACTCCAAAGGATAGAGGATTTTTTCAGGTCCAAATGTAACATGTATACCGGTTCTTCCAGAATTGGAGCAAAAAATATAGCAAGCACCGCAACCAACCATTTATTCTTTTCCAAAATCTCCATGATTTTATGATCAAAGTGATCCATTCCAGCCCAATTTAAAATAAAGGCATAAGGTATCACCATCACAACGGCCAGCGTAATCAATAAAAGATAAAACAAATCATTGGTCTTTAAATGAGTATATGATGCTGCAGGGTAAGGTGTATTTAAGAAGATTAAAAGTTTTTCCAACGTCTTCATATATTTTAAAATTTAAGTTTTAGTAAAACAGTTTAAACATGAAATAATTTAAAACATGTCACAAAAGCTCTGTATTTATGCTACTTTCTGACTATAAAGGTGTTCATGAAATTCTATAAACAGTCTGGTTAGGTTCGACACGTCTCCCAAAATTTCATCATCTTCCAACCCTTCTACAGGCTTAGGACATCGCCTTTGTGGTAGGTGAGTTTATCGAAACTCATATAAATTCTAAAATAGAGTCCATAATATTCTGTACCGATGTTTTCTCCAATTTAGAAAACGTGAACCACCTTTTACCTAAGTCCTTTAACGAAGCGCCCAAGTGGTACACATCTTTTTCATCAATGATCAAAAAACGGTCATGGCTTTGGTTAAATCCCTTTGCCGTAAAATTGCCATATTGCTGGTTGGCTTTTCGTAAATCCAGTTCCAATTGTTTACTAATTGTTTTCGTAAGTAAAAGGGCTTTTACCTTACTGCCTTTTTTGGCTACATGAGTCAGGGTGGTTTCGTCTATATAATTATCTATAAGCACAATGCTTTCCTTTGCTGATCGGATAATTCGGGATGCTAATTCGTAGGCATCAAAAATTTGTCCGTCAAAGAAGATCCCTTGGGTGGGGATAAGGTGGGTATTTATTTGAAGTTCAATTTGATCAACCTTGCTTTTCAAGTTTTCAAAATTATCCTCTAATCGATTCATCCGGTTATTGATGGCATAACCTTTTAGGAGATAATCATTTAAAACACGGGTCGCCCAAATTCGGAACTGGGTACCCTGCTTGGAATTGACACGATAGCCAACAGATAAAATAGCGTCAAGATTATAAAACTTCACCTTTTTTGTCTGCGTTTTCCCCTTTATAGCGCCATGTTGAGTGGTTTGTGCAAAAAATGCACTGACCACTTTTTCATCCAATTCCTCTTCTTTAAAAATATTTTTTAGGTGTTTGGTGATAACGCTTCTATCCCTTCCAAACAGTTGAGCAATCTGATCTTGGGTTAGCCAAAGTGTTTCCTTATCTTCATCAATCCTTACTTCTATATGCTCGGCAACTTCATTGGGATGGTATAAAATAATTTCGTTTTTCATTTTTATAGAAGGCCCTTTATGCCTAAAAGATAAAACAAATCAATGGCCTTCAGATTAGTATATGATTCAGCACGGTAAGGTGCTTTTAAGAAGGTTAAAAGTTTTTCAAGTGTCATCATGTTTTAAAATTTAGTATTAGCAAAATAGTTAAAATTTGATACATAGTAAAAACCCCGCAACCATCAGTAATTTGAGAAAAATAAAACAGGGATAGCCGTTAAAAGCCTAGCCCCTCCCATTGCCTTTCTCATTTCAGCAGGTTCCAAAATTTCAAACCGCCAATCAATATAAACCTGCTTTTCACACGCAAATACAAAGCTGTTTAATCTCCTGGAAAATTGAATATCTACCCCCATATCCTTAAGGTACTCCAAATACACATACAATTGTCTTCTGCTCACCCCTAGCCTCTCTGCAAGATCTTCAGGACTTCCAGTCCTTTGTTCCCTTATAAGTTTGTTCATTAACTGTAGCCTTTCAATTTGTCTGATAAATTCCATAATAGTTTTAGTTATAAGTTAATGGTTAATTAAGTTTAATTGTAATTGGTTTATTGAGTTAGTTGTTGATTGGATCATTCTTTGTCCCTTGTACTAAGTACCTGGTACATAGTACTTGGTACAATACTAAAGCAAGACCAACTGCTTCCTGATCATCTCAAAATATTTCCCTTCCTGCGTCAATAACTCCGCATGGGTACCTTCTTCGATCAGTTTGCCTTTATCCAAAACATAGAGTCTGTCAAAGTCCTGTACAGCAGCTAACCGGTGTGTAATAAAAATGATCGTTTTTCCTTCGCTCGCCAATATCCTGATGGTCTGCTGCACAAAATGCTCCGAGTCAGGATCCAAAGAAGCAGTAGCCTCGTCCAAAATCAGGATTTCCGGATCACGGTAAAGTGCCCTGGCAATAGCTATCCGTTGTTTTTGGCCTCCAGAGAGAGATGCCCCATTTTCTCCCAAATAAGTCCCAAAACCATTGGGAAGGCTTTCGATAAAACCCATCATGCCCAATTTGTTGCAGACACCCACAATCTTCTGCATATCCGGTTGGTAATCTCCCAAAGCAATATTCTCCAATACATTCCCCGCAAAAAGATCAATACGCTGGGGAACTACCGATACGATTTGCCTCAAACTGGCATTATTGATAAACTTGATATCATGCTCTCCAATGTAAATGTTCCCAGACTGTAAGGGGTATAAGTTTTGAAGCAAGGAGACCAAGGTGCTTTTTCCCGAACCGCTTTCTCCCACTACGCCTGATATCTTCCCTTTTGGAAAAACCAAACTCAGGTTATCAAAGACATTTGCCCTGGAACCATATCGGAAGCTTACTTTTTTAAATTGGACATCACCCACAGCCTCCTTCTTTAAAGGAAATGTTTCGTCCGCACTTTCCACTTCCAAATCCATAATCTCAAATAACCTGTCTGCAGCAATCAAGGCATTCTGAATGGTTTTGTTCATGCCAATCAGACTGGAAACCGGCCCAGTGAGGTAACCTGTTAAAGCATAAAATGACATCAGTTCTCCTGGTGTAATTTCATTTTTTAACACGTAGCCCGCACCTACCCACAAAAGGATGATAGTGAACAACCTGGACACTGTTTCGGAGGAAGTTCCTGAAAATATATTGTTCATGCCAGACTGATAAACTGTCCTCAACAAGGACACGAACCTGATTTCGGTTTTGATATTGGCGTGATCCTCTGCAAAAAAGCGCTTGATGGTGCCCGCTGCGGTGATGGACTCAACCAATTGGGATTCCAATTCGGCAGATTCTTCCATCAACTTCCTTTCAATCTTTTTATTCAGGCGATTGGTGATCCAATAGATCAATGCATATAAAGGGACTACCAAAAGCATTACCAGAGCCAGTTTCCAATAAAAAGTGAACATCAATGCAAAAGAGAAAAGCACTATGAAAATATTCACCAAGAACCCTATGGACACATCATTGATAAATGCCCTGATTTTTACGGCATCATTGATCCTTGAAATAATTTCCCCTACCCGCATGGTATCAAAAAACTGCTGGGGTAAGGTCAATAGGTGCTTATAATAGCCCAAAATCAGACGTGCATCGATCCGCTGGCCTATTTTGATGATAAACAAGGTTTTAAAAACCCCAATGACAATCTGCAAAATCAGCAAAACGATCATGGCCACCGAAAGCAGGTTGAGGAGATTCACATTTCTACCTATAAATACATGGTCGATGATTTTTTGTACATAAATAGAAGTGGATAAACCCAAAATGGTGTAGATGATCGCACCTATCAAAGACTGAAACATGACGCCTCGGTGCGGACGGACTAAGTACCAAAACCTGCTCCATGTGCTCACCTTTTGGTTAATGGCCTTGAACTCATCATTAGGCATCAACAGCACCAATACTCCGGTCCACATTTCTTTGAATGTATCAGGACTAACGTTATGGATTTGCCCATCTCCAGGATCCATGTATTCTACTGCTTTGTCAGTCACTTTATACAGTACCACAAAGTGGTGCAGTACCTTCTTCACAATGACATGGGCAATTACCGGCATCGGCACCTCTTTCAATGCGTCAAATTCTCCCCTGACCCCTTTAGCAGAGAAACCCATTTTCGTAGCCGCTTCGATGAGCCCCAGAATATTCGTTCCTTTTTGATCTGTGGAAGCCATCTGCCTGATTTTAGCTAAAGGCATATGCAATTTATAATGTGCCGCAACTGATGCCAGGCATGCCGCCCCACAGTCGGTTATATCCCGTTGTTTGATTTTAATTCCCATGATGATAAAAATTAAGATGGTTGTTGAATTTGAGGGTTGAGCCAGTTATCTACCTTATCATAAAGCAACTGAAATAATGATCTTCTTGCCACCACAAATCGTGCATTGAAAGTCATCCCCTTTTTGATATATCCTTCCTGACCACTAGACAAAGTTAAAAATGGTGTATCCAGTGCGCAGGTCACCAAAAAACCTGCTTCCCGTTCATTAAGCAAAGTAAGGTCATCTGCAATATCTATGACCTTCCCCATCGCAAGCCCCCATTGATTGTAATTATACGCATCCACTTGAAATGCCACTTCCTGGCCTTTCTCTATAAAAGCAATATCCACTGGAGAAATATAGGTCACCGCAATTAAAGTGGTATCAGGAGAGATTTCAGCCAACTTTTGCTGAGGGTGTATAAAATCCCCCACATTCAGATTCAGGACATTGATCAAAGTACCATTGGTTCCGGCAATGATTTTATATTGGTCCATTTGCTCTGAGTAAACCTCCATTTGGTTTTTTAACCTTAGTTTTTCATTCTGATGGTTGATCAGCTCCTGTTCCCATTGGTTAACCTGCTGCTTTTTGAGTAATTCCAATTGAGTAAATGCCTGCTTGTATTGGACCTCTGTGTTATCGTAATCAGCAAATGCGATGGATTTACTATTGTAAAGTATTTGGGCACGGTCAAAATCACGTTCCAATTTTTCGAGCAATGCTGCTTGATTGTGGATTTTGGTCTGAAATTCTAAGAGTGAGGCCTGATAATATTTGGATTTGAGGGGTAATAAAGAAATCAATTGACCTTCTAAATTCAGATTGAGTAAGCTCCCTAAATCGGAAATAAAATCATCCAAAAGCGTCAATCTTTCGGCTACTCCATTTATCTCCAACTGAACCACTTCAGCCCTTACAATGGCTAAAACATCCCCTTTTTTGACCTTTTGGTTTTCAGCAAGGCTCCATTTCTCTAAGCGACCCCCCATCGAACTCATCAGGGAATTGCGCTGAAGCGCTGACTGAAAAGTACCTCTAGACTGAACAGCCACGTCGACATAGATTAAAGGCAAAGCTGCTACTGCAGCAACCAATCCGCCCAACAAAATCAGATAAATCAACCTGGATCTGACGCTGATTCTGGAATCATATACCTCAACAGTTTGCTGCGTAATAGCAGCAGGGAAAATTTTTGTTTCCATCATGAAAAATTTTAACATCAAAAACTCCGATAAAAATAAAACTGTAACTAGAAGAATTTATATCTGTATCATCAGTTAAACGGATAATTAATCGGATAAATAAGTTTCCTCAAATTTCAAAAAACATCCTTATCTTAAGAGTAAAACCAAATCCCACCTCATGAAGCCAGTTTTATTATTGATATTGATATTGACCATTTCACTTCTGTCTTGTTCGCAAAATAAAGGAGACCAAGAAGATACACCTTTTACCAAAGGCGTCTATGGCCATCCAGCCGCCTTACTGGATATGGGTTACCGGTTTGATTCTCTTGGGATCAATGCGGTTTTTGTCAGAAGCATTTCACTCAACCCAAATTTTTATGCTACTGCCAAAGAACAGGGCGCATCAGTGTACGTGGAATTCCCCACACTCAATGGCAAGGGCTATATCGAAGCACATCCAGATGCCTGGCCAATTGACGAAAAAGGACTGCCGGCTTCTCCGGCAGACTGGTTTATGGGGGTATGCCCTACCCATCCCGGTTTCAAGGAATTCCGCTCCCAACAGCTTCGGGGGATTTTGAAGGAGTATCCCGTTGACGGAATCTTTTTGGATTATGTCCATTGGCATGCACAGTTTGAAACCAAAGATCCGATATTACCCGAAACCTGTTTCTGCGAGCGCTGTACCGGTATTTTTGGCAAGGAAATCAACCAAGAAATTCCAGGGGAAAGTATAGGTGAAAAAGCAGATTGGATCCTTAGCCATGAAGACAAGGCCTGGAGAAAATGGAGGGCAGATATTTTAAATGGCTGGGTGGAAGATATGGGCAAGATTGTCAAAGCAGAACAGCCTCAGGTCAAGTTGGGTGTTTTTTATTGTTCTTGGTACCCCGCTGATTATGATTCGGCTTTGTACAAAACCTTAGGCATTGACCCTATGGCTTTTGCCCAAAGGGCTGATGTGCTATCTCCTATGCTTTTTCACAGCATGAAGGAAAGGCCAACATCCTGGGTGGGGGAATATGTGGCCTGGTTGGGGGAAAGTTTAGGGTCTAAAGACAGGTCTAAGTTTGAAGAATGGTTCAAGTCTGAAGGGTCCAAGTCTGAAGACTTGAACCAGCTCGTGGAAATCTGGCCCATAGTACAGGCCCATAACAATCCCGGAACGGTCAGTTCGAAGGAATTCCATCAGGTATTGATGGAAGGGTCCAAAAGCCCCGCTTCAGGAATCATGATGTTTTCTGCGGAGTCCATTGCCCAGGAACCAGCAAAAATCGAGGTGCTTAAGAAATTTTACCGTAATAAAAATTCAAAATGAAAGACCTCAAATACCTGCTCGCCTACTCCATACCGCTCTCAGCAGTACTGGCCCTGCTATGGCAGGGATGGTGGTCCTGGGCCACAGTGATTTTGGCCTTTGGCATATTCCCTCTGCTTGATGCTATCTTTCCGGCCTCCACGGCCAACTACTCCGAAAGTGAAGAAAAAAGCAGGTTGTCCAACCACTTTTTTGATATGCTCCTTTACCTCTGTGCGCCCATCTGTTTTGTATTGGTTTATTTCTATTTTAAAACCATACAAACCGGTGGTTTGGCCACTTACGAATGGCTTGGGCTGACTTTCAGTATAGGTGTAGTCTTAGGCGCACTGGGTATCAATGTGGCCCACGAATTAGGACATCGGGCCAATAAATGGGAGCAGTTTTGGGCAAAGGCGGGTTTACTGACCGTACTTTACCAACACTTTTTCATCGAACACAACAGGGGTCACCACAAACATGTTTCAACAGACAAGGACCCAGCCACTGCCAGAAAAAATGAATGGGTTTATGCTTTTTTCTTCCGTTCTATTGCTGGACAGTATATCAGTGCCTGGCAATTGGAAAATGATCGCTTGCGCAAAAAAGGGCTTTCTCTTTTCTCTTGGGAAAATGAAATGATCCGTTTCACAGTTTACCAAACAGCTTATCTGCTTGTTGTTGTCGGAATATTCGGTTGGGGCATGCTGCCCTATGCCTTGGCCATTGCTTTAATTGGGGTATTGCTATTGGAAACCATCAATTACATCGAGCACTATGGTTTAAGAAGGAAAATGCTGCCCAGCGGAAGGCCTGAACGGGTACTGCCTAAACATTCCTGGAATTCTGACCATGAAATGGGCAGGATTGTGCTTTTTGAACTGACCAGACACTCAGATCATCACTATTTGGCATCCAGAAAATATCAAATTCTCCGGCACATGGAGGAAAGTCCACAATTGCCCACCGGATATCCCGGCAGCATGCTGATGGCCTTGGCGCCTCCACTTTGGTTTTGGGTTATGAATAAAAGACTACCTTCTGCAGGTAATTAGTAGAGAGAGAGACTTATAGCAAAAAGTAATTGGTTTTATTTAGGGTTTTGTTTCTCCAAAAATGCAACCAATCCCTGCATTTGCGCTTTCAATTTTTCCAATGCTTCCAAATCCACTTCACCGGGGGTAACCGATTGCATCAAGGCTTCAGGAATTCCGGCGGCGGCTGCTTCCATTTCTTTGCCTTTTTGCGTCAATGTCACCAGCACCTTGCGTTCATCCTCTTTACTTTTTTCTCTTTGGATCAATCCCATAGTCTCCATACGTTTCAGTAAGGGCGTAACCGTATTGGTATTAAGAATAAGCTTCTGCGCAATATCATTCACGGGAAGTCTATCCTGTTCCCATAATACCAGCATTACCAAATACTGGGGATAGGTAATCCCCAATTTATCCAAATGCGGTTGATAAGCACGAATAATCAAGCGCGAAGCCGCATAAAATGGAAAACAAATCTGATTATCTAATTTTAATTGCTCCATGTGCATCATTACTTAATCCAATTTCGGGAGGTGGACCTGAACAAAGTTAACCAAAAGAAAACCTGTAAGATCCATCTCTTCTATTATAACTTCAATTCTAATTTGAATTCCTGCTTTCTTTCTTAGTGTAAAAAGGAAATCCTCATATCTTTTTCCTGAGCAATTTCACGATATCCTTTTCCAATGCTTCCGGCTTTGTTATTGGAGCAAATCTTTTTACAGGACGTCCTTGGTCATCAATTAAAAACTTGGTGAAATTCCATTTAATCTTTGAACCCAAAAGACCCCCAAGCTTACTCTTTAAGTACTTGAATAATGGATGAGCAGTATCCCCATTGACATCAACTTTGGAAAACATCGGAAAAGTTACCCCGTAGTTAACCAAACAGCCTTCAGAAATGGATTTCTCATCCCCCGGTTCCTGATTTCCAAATTGATTACAGGGAAAACCCAATATCACCAAGCCATCATCCTTGTATTTTTCATAGAGCTTTTCCAAACCCTCATATTGGGGAGTGAGACCGCATTGACTTGCTGTATTAACAACCAATACTGTTTTCCCCTTAAACTCTTCCATGGACATTTCTTTGCCCTGCAAAGTGTTGGCTTTGAAATTGTAAAATGTACTTGCCATAATTAAATCAAATTAATATTTACTTCCACATTTCCCTTTAAAGCCCTGGAATAAGGACATCCTTTATGAGCCATTTCCATAAGTTTGTTGGCCACTTCAGGCTCTACCCCATTGATCTCTACATCCAGGTTGACTGCTAAATCAAATCCACCATCTCCATTGATTAAAGCAACATGGGCGGTCACTTTGGAGGAAATCGGAAGCCTTTCCTGCTTGGCCATGTAGTTCAGGGCATTGTCAAAACATGCAGCATAACCGGCAGCAAATAATTGTTCCGGATTGGTATAGCCGGTAGCATTGCCTCCCATTGACTTGGGAAGCCTTACCTCTAAATCCAAAATTCCATCAGAGGTCTTCACTTTTCCATTTCTACCGCCTACTGCAGTGGCTGATGTTTCATATAAAGCTTTCATAGATTTTCTTTTTATATCGTTCGCGATACAAATGTAGGAAAAATAATTTATATCGTAAGCGATATATTAAAAAAATCTGAACTGAGATGGTTTTTAAAAGATGGCTTCTTTAAAATAAAATAGAAACAAAGTTGACCTACAGCAAATGGACAGCTACTCAAATAAGCTTCCCCTTGTCATTTTCCTGCCCGCCGTGGCGGGGACGACGAGGTACGAGGAGGAGAAATCTAACAGTTTTGTTACATGCTATTTAGATTTCTTCCCGCAATGCTGCGGGACAGGCTCCTGCGTTCGAAACAAGGTGAAGGCTTTGACAATAGTCCCCCATCTAAACGGGGATAACTTTTTTTCTTAATCAAAAAATCAATGCCTCCAATCATAACCATCCATATCTTCCAGGCAGGCTTTTAGCAAAAGTATACTGTTGGCAATATCTTCTTTATGCGCCATCTCAATCACCTGATGCAAATGCCTGGTGGGAATCGAAATTGCCCCGGCAATGGAACCGTTTTTACCATTTCTCTGCACACCGGCAGTGTCAGTACCTCCAGCAGTCAAAATTTCAGGCTGCCATTTGATCTGATGCTGATCTGCTGTCTTTTTCATAAAGGCCACCATCCTGTAATCACAGATAGTTGATGCATCCATAATTTTAATCGCTGTTCCTTTACCCAATTCGGTAATCCTTTCATGTGGCTGGGCACCAGGCACGTCAAACGAAATCGTGGTATCCAAGGCAATCCCAAAATCCGGATTGATACCATGTGCAGCAACATTGGCTCCTCTTATCCCAACTTCTTCCTGAACCGTAAAAGTAGCGTACACATCATAAGCAGGATTCTGCAACACCCTGAGTGTTTCCAATAAGATAAATACCGCAACACGGTTGTCTATGGACTTACAGTTGACACAATCTCCCATCTCGATCAATTCCCTGTCCCTCGTGATCGGATCGCCCACAGAAATGTACTTTTCAACTTCCTCCTTAGGCATTCCCAAGTCAATGAAATAGTCTGTAAGTTGTGGCAACTTATTCCTTTCTTCGGGACTCATCACGTGTATAGGCTTGCTCCCCATTACCCCAATCAAATCCTTCTTACCATGAATAATCACTCTTTGGGCAGTCAAGGTTTTCGGATCAAAGCCTCCCAGTGTGTGGAACCTGACAAATCCTTTATCATCAATGTGTGTAACTATAAATCCAATTTCATCCATATGGGCAGCCACCATCACTTTTTTACCATCTGGATTTATTTTAGATTTTTTAACAGCAATAACATTCCCCATATTGTCCGTTTTGACCTCATCCACCATTGGACTAACCAATTGAATAACCAAATCCCTGATTCTTTTCTCATATCCTGGCGCACCGGCTATTTCACATATCTGTTTCAGTAAAGGCACATTGATTTCCATAACTATTACTTGATTTATTATACTCAATTTTTCCCCAATTTGGGGAATTTTTCCCGATTTTAAGGCTTTTTGAAAGATTTACAAAAGGATTTGATCTTCGTTTTTGGCATGAATATTTCTTCAAAGAGGGCAAATCAAACAATAGTGAAATTCTTTTATGCAATTAATTCTTATTCTCATCGGTGCCTTCATCGTCTTTATATTAAGTACACTTACCGGCGGGGGCGCGAGCCTTTTATTAATGCCTTTAGTCGCTGCTGTGGTCGGTGTCAAAGCTGTAGCGCCCGTCATGGCAATCAGCATTGGCATGAGCAGCACCTCCAAAGTCTTTTTCTTTTATAAGTATATTGACTGGAAGCTTTTTGCCTGGCTCTTCCCTTCTACCATTATAGGATCTATACTGGGAGCCAAAATGTTTGCAGAACTCTCTTCTGACTATCTCCAAATTCTGATCGGAATCTTACTTATTTCAACTGTTTTCCAATTCAACAAAATCGAAAAAAGGACAGGTTATCAAGTCAAAGCTTGGCATTTTGCCCCTATGGGTCTTGTTGTAGCGTTTCTCTCCGGTTTGATTGGGGGTGTAGGCCCACTGATGAATTCTGCCTATCTCAATTATGGTATCAACAAAGAATCACTGCTAGGCACAAGAAGTGCCAATGCTATCTTACTCCATCTCACAAAAATCATCAGTTATGCCTATTTCGGCTATGTGACAGGTGAGGTGCTGAAATACGGTATCCTGATAGGTCTTTCATCTATGATTGCCGTCTATTTCGGAAAGTTGATACTTTCCAAAATGTCAGAGGTGTTCTTCCGGAAAATAGTAGTGGGAAGCATGGTTTTAAGTGGTGCCTTAATGCTTTGGAAAAACAGAGAATTCATCAGTGACCTTGTCGCTACAATCTAAGATGCTCATAATTCTATAAAAGTCTATTGAGGCAAAAATCCAACAGAAACAAACCGCATAGATCGTAAAATAATCTCTTTCAACAATTTAGAACTGAATAAAAAATCGATATTATGAAATTATCCATTTCAAAAAATGTGCATTTGGTAGAACCAGGTGATTTTGAACCCACAGATCATTGGTATCCCAGAGTACTGAATTCGAATATCCATCCATTGGTTGCCTATTTCCTCAACCTAAGTCATGATCAGATGGTGGAAAGGTACCACAGACTCCACCCTTCTTCAGATGCATCAGCCATTAAAGAAATCCTACAATATCAGCCTCAATACTTCAGATGGGCAGGCACAGACCTCATGCATGTCACCAACCATGAAGGAAACAGAAAATTGGCTGTAATTGAAACCAACAGTTGTCCTTCAGGCCAAAAATCCATGCCCCTGTTGGATCTCAATGTAGAACAGGGCGGATATCGCCGATTGATTGAAAAAACTTTCAAACCAATGGTAGATGCGCACAAAGAAGAAGGACGGCTTGCTGTTATTTATGACAAAAACCCTATGGAAAACATTGGTTATGCTGCTACCATAGCGGATGTGTTTGGGGAAAATGTATTGTTGGCAAAATTTGAAAAAGAAGATCAGGACCCGCCTGCTAAATTTGTAGACGGAAAACTTTTCATTAGAAATGAAAAAGAGGAATGGACTGAAATCAGAGCTGCTTTCCGGTATGTGACCCAAGAACCTTGGAACAGATTGCCGAAAGGTTCAAAAACCCTATTATTGAATCCAATAGAAGCTTGCTTGGCAGGAGGCCGAAACAAGGAAGTGGCAAGCAGGGCGTACGATTCCTTTAATGAAAAGTTTGCTGATAAAGGCATTGGAATTTTCACCCCAAAAACATTTACCAATGTCCCTTATCAAGAGCTGGAAAAATATTTCGATCTTTTGGGAGGAAGTATGGTCATCAAAGTTCCGGATTCCAATGCAGGACAGGGAGTGTACACGGTAATCAATCCTACAGAGTTGGATTACACCATGAGTAAGATCAGCCCTGATGACCTTTACCTCGTACAGCAACTAATCCATAGCAATTACAGCAAAGGACTTGATTCCAGCCAAGCGTGGTACCATGTTGGGACCATCCCGGATAACAAGGGCAGAAGCTATGCCTTCGATCTACGATTGATGATGCATGCTACTGAAGAAGGCCTGAGACCATTGGCTGTTTATTCACGAAGATCAGGTCATCCTTTGAACCAAGAGCTCTCTGAAAATATGAACTCCTGGGAAGTTTACGGCACCAACCTCTCTATCAAAGGTGAGGATGGCTGGACTTATGCTGACGAGAGACTGATGCTGTTTGACATCCGTAATTTCGGGCAATTGGGTCTTGGCATAGATGAGTTGATCAAAGGTTTCGTGCAGTCAGCCATGGCAGTTTTTGCCATTGATCAAAATGCTATCAAAACCTTTGGTGACAAAGTTGCTAATCTTTAATTTACCACTTTAACAGAAAAACCATGAATAAGAAAATATTGATAGTTGAGGATGATGTGGTCTTCTGCAAACTGCTCACAAGGTATCTGACAAAAAATAATTTTGAAGTAATGGATGCCCAAAACGGAAAGGATGCTTTAGAGCTGATCAACCTTAACAATTTTGAACTCGCTATTCTTGATTATAGATTACCGGATATCACAGGCATTGAGATTCTAGAAAAAGTTAAATCAAAAAACCCGCAAGCAAAGGTTATTTTAATTACCAGATATGGGGACCAGGATGTCGCTGTAAAAGCCATAGATTCAGGTGCTGATGCATTTATTTCGAAACCGATCAATCCTGACGAATTACTTGAAGTAATTCAGGGCTTTGAATAAAAAAACGCTCACGATTTGTGAGCGTTTTTTTTTAGAGTAGATCGGGGGGATATTAATATGCTCTAACAGATTTACCTTCCATATAGTTGACAAATGCATTATTGACCACCCTCATTCCTCCTGAAGTCGGGAAATCACCTGTAAAATACCAGTCACCTGAATGATCAGGAATACATTTATGGAGATTTTCGACTGTTTGATAGATTACTTTAACCTCAGCTTTGATTTCATCTGTGGTGATGATTTCAGCTATTTTGTCTGAAATTTCCTGATCGGAAAAAGGAGTATACAACTCTTTCACGTAGTTTTCTGTCAACACCTGTTGGGTAGTACATTTTTGATATACCTCATCCATCAAGTGAGACATTCCCCTCTCTTTCAACAATTCAACAGTAGCCCTGAAGGCTATGAATTCTTTCATTTTGGACATGTCAATACCATAACAATCCGGAAACCTGATCTGTGGCGCAGATGATACGATCACAATTTTTTTCGGCTTCAGCCTGTCCAAGGTAGTCAGGATACTTTTCTCTAAAGTAGTGCCCCTGACTATACTGTCATCAATGACTACTAAGGTATCAATGCCTGCTCTGACTACTTCATAGGTGGTATCGTAAACATTGGCCACCATCGCATCACGGTCCGAATCGTTGGTGATAAAGGTTCTTAACTTCACATCCTTACTGACCAATTTTTCAACCCTAGGTCTGAAGCTTAGCAAAGCTTCAAGGTCCTCCAAATGAGGTTTGCCTTCCAGCAATACTTCTTTTCTCTTGGCAAAAAGATAATCCTCCAACCCTTCAATCAAACCCAAAAATGCTGTTTCTGCAGTATTAGGAATATAAGAAAAAACTGTATTTTTAAGATCAAAATCAATAGCCTTAAGAATCTGTGGGATAAGCGCCTTTCCTAAAAGTTTCCTCTCTCTATAAATATCAGGATCTGTTCCCCTTGAGAAGTAAATTCTCTCAAAGCTGCAGGATTTCTTTTCCCTGGCTGGAAGGATTTCATGTTCTCCATATGAGCCATCCTTGTTGATTACCAAGGCATGGCCAGGCTGTATTTCCTTGATCTCTTTGAATTCGATATTGAAAGCTGATTTAATCGCTGGTTTTTCGGATGCCACCACTACAATCTCATCATCTGCATAATAATAAGCAGGCCTGATACCAGAAGGATCACGAACTACAAAACTAGAGCCATTCCCAATGATTCCGGCCATAGCGTAACCGCCATCAAAATCACGGCAAGATCTTCTCAATATTCTGGCAACATCAAGTTCATTCTCTATGACAGCAGTAATCTGTTCATTGGAATATTGATGCTTGTATTTGTCAAAAATGCGTTGATTTTCCTCATCTAAAAAATGTCCGATTTTCTCCATTACGGTCACAGTATCCGTCTTTTCCTTGGGATGTTGACCTAGTTCTACGAGTTTACCGAACAACTCTTCAACATTGGTCATGTTGAAGTTTCCTGCCATTACCAAATTCCGACTCCTCCAGTTATTCTGTTTCAGAAAAGGATGGCAGGTCTCAATAGAGTTTTCACCATGTGTCCCATACCTTAGGTGTCCCAGCCAAACTTCACCGGTAAAAGCAATATTTTCTTTCAACCATTCCGCATCAAGTACAGCCTTTTCACCTCCCAGCTTCTTGGCTTTTTTGTATTTTTTCTGAATCTTATCAAAGATAAAATTCACAGCTTGCGGTTCCACTGATCTATATCTACTGATATATCGGGTACCTGGCTTTGTATTGATTTTAATATTGGCCAATCCAGCACCATCCTGTCCTCTATTGATCTGCTTCTGCATCAATACATAGAGTCTATTAGGAATATAAAGGGGGGAACCGTATTTATCAATGTAGTACTGTGGCTCTTTCCTAAGCCTCACCATTGCAATACCACATTCATGTTTGATTTGGTCACTCATTGGGTTTGGGGTGAAATATTCTGACGCTGCAAAGTTAGCTCTTTTTTAGAAGTTTATAGAAGTAAATAAAATTTGGTTTACATTTTATTTCGATGTTCTAAAACACCAACTGCCTACTCCCCAAAAAACTTGACATTATCAAGTATAGATAAGATCTCAAATTCTGGGGAATTTTTCCACACCTGAGGAATTATTCCCCATCCCCCCCTTGAAAAAGAAGTTCTCAGGGCCATAAAACAGACATTTCCCATTTGGCACAGCAGATGCAATAGGACTAGCATGAGAAAAAACATCTTAATTATTTTGATGGGGATTTACCTGATAGTAATAGGAGCCAAGACTTATGAAAATTATCAGATCAACTCCACTTCCCATACAGAACAAAAAGTTCATCAGTTCTATGCTTTAGAATTAGAAAGAAAATTCTACACACCATAATCCATTTATAAACCTAAATACAAATTACCATGAAAAAGCAACTGTTCATCCCCGCAATTTTAGCCTTTGGAATATCCGTATCTCCATTGATGGCTTCATCTATGATTTCATTTTATGAAAGCACTGAGATGATCATAGATCAGGAAAAAGTCAAATTAGACCCCAACCATCTCCCTGATCCTGTGAAAAACGCCATTCAGAATGATGCCACGATCAAAGAGCTGACCATCACGGAAGCTTGGCAGATTATCGAAGAAGATGGGACTACCCACTTCAAAGTCAAATTCGATAAGGCAGGAGAAATTATAGCCAAAAAATACGACCCTGAAGGTAAAGAAATCAACGACTAAGCCAACCTGCTCTATTTTAAGGCATCGGGAATATCCCTTTGCCTTATTTTTTATTAGCTTAGTAGAAAATTTTGGAAGAGCAGATGGCTAAAATACTTTTAATAGAAGACGATATCAGTTATTCTAGAATCATCAGAAATTTTCTTGAAAAAAACGGTTATACTATCATCTCAACAAATAAAGTTGCTGAAGGTCTTTCTTTGCTCAAGTCCCATAATCCGGATTTGGTGATCACGGATTACAGATTGCCTGACGGCAACGGTATGCAGATACTGGAAGCTGCTTTACAAGACGCCAATAGTACAAAAACTATCCTGATTACCTCCTATTCAGATATAAGGATTGCAGTTAAATCCATTAAAATGGGAGCCGTAGACTATATCACCAAGCCTATCAATCCTGAAGAACTGCTGGAATCAGTCAAAGATGCATTGGAGACACCGGCCACAAAGCAGGAAAAATGGACAGTACAGCCTCCCATTTCCGCACAATATGTTGAAGGAAAAGGCCCTGCTTCCAAAGAAATGGAAGAATTGATCAAATTGGTGGCTCCAACTGATCTGAATGTGCTTATTCTCGGCGAGACAGGTTCGGGAAAAGAATTTGTAGCAAAGAAATTGCATTTACTTTCTAAGCGCCAGAACAATGTCTTTATTGCTATTGACTGTGGTGCTATCCCTAAGGAGCTGGCAGGAAGTGAGCTATTTGGCCATATAAAAGGATCATTTACAGGTGCAGTTGACAATAAAACCGGACATTTCGAAAGTGCAAAAGGAGGAACAATTTTCCTTGATGAAGTGGGAAATCTCAGCTCTGATGTACAGATGATGTTATTACGAGCTATACAGGAAAGAAAAATCAGAAAAATAGGCTCAAATACTGAAGTCCCTATTGATGTACGGATTATAGCAGCGACCAACGAGAAACTCAATTCTCCGGATAAAGACACCTCATTCAGAGAAGACCTGTACCATAGACTGAACGAATTTTCTATTCTTGTCCCCTCTCTAAAAGACCGAAAAGAAGACCTTGAACTGTTTATTCATCAGTTTATTCAATCGAGCAATATAAGATTGGGCAAAAACGTTGAAAACATTGATCAGGAAGTCCAGGATATTTTCAACCACTATTCCTGGCCAGGAAACCTGAGGGAATTGAAAAATGTAATCAGAAGGGCTGTTTTACTTTCAAAAGGGCCAGTCATCACAGCTGATTTACTACCACCGGAAATAAGAGAGAATTTGGATCCGACTGTGGAATCTAATGCTCCAGAGATCTTTAAAACCAGTCTTGAAAATCAGGAAAAAGAAATCATTCAAAAAGCCCTGTTGGAAACAAAATACAATAAGTCAAAAACAGCAAAACTTTTGGGAATAGACCGAAAAACACTGTATAATAAAATGGAAATATACGGCCTAAATTAAGCGATACTCAATTTGAAGTCCTCATCGATTTTTTTCAACAGAACTTTGGTATCTTCAATCAAAGCCAAAATCTCTTTTTCCAAACCTTCGGTCTTGCCTGCCTTGATGCTGAATTCAATATCTTTTGCCATTGCCCCTTCTTTGGCTTTTATTTGTGCCAGCCTGCTGGACAATTGGTGGGTTATTTCTCTGATTTTTGAAAAGTCCGTCAATCGCACCGCCTCTCCTAAGTCAGCAATATTACCTTGGGTCACCTGAATGATGTCAGCGATCACCTCGATCAGCATATCTTCGTCTCCCATACAAAATTTCTTTAAATCAGCTACATCATAACTAGAAACCTGTGGCTGAATATTATGTATGGTTTCAACATTTGAATCAATCTTTTTCTTCTTCAATTTTAGAAGATCGCCAATTTTAGAAATAAGCTGCTTATCACTGAAGGGTTTCAACAATAACCTGTCAAATCCCTGGTTCTTCAATTTATCTTGCTCATCGGCAAAAACATTGGCAGTCATGGCCATGACGGGTAAATTTTTATACAAATCTCTTGACCTCAACATTTTCAAAACCTCAATCCCACTTATATCCGGCATTTGGATATCAAGAATAGCCAGATCAAAAGATCCCTCTTTAAATGTATCCCTAAATTCAATTCCTCCATGGAAAACAGTCACATTTGCTCTTTCAGATTCCAGCAATAACTTGATCAATTTTAGCCCAATAGCGTCATCATCAACCACCAAGACATTCAAACCCGCTAGAGAATATTCAGCAGTTGCCCCCTCTTCTTCCTGCTCAGCAGAGACTGTAACATCCATGGGGAGTATCACTTCCATTTTAGTTCCCTTTCCAAGTGTACTTTCCGCAGAGATACTGCCTCCTTGAAGATCAATGAGTTTTTTGATGATGGCCAAACCCAGACCAGTGCCTCCAAACCTTCGGGTGATAGAGGTATCCCCTTGATTAAACTCTTCAAAAATCTGAACCAACATCTCCTTGGACATTCCGATACCTGTATCTTCAATGCTGATTTTAAGCGTCTGATCACTATACTGAATAGCTACATCTATGGTGCCTTGATGGGTGAATTTCATCGCGTTACTCAGCAGATTATTCAAAATCTGATTGATGCGAAGCTGATCACCTATCAACCATTTATCTTTGGGTAAATCTATATCCCAATTGAACCCAACACCTTTTTCCTCAGCTTTAAAGGAATAAAAACTCTTAATGGAAAGAAATAGTCTTAGTGGGTCAAAAGCCTCCTTTTCAATCTGAACTTTCCCAGCTTCCAGCTTAGAGAAATCCAAAATATCATTGACAATCCCGATTAAGGTTTCCGATGCAAATCCTATCATACCAACAAATTCTTTTTGCTCTGCATTGAGGTCTGATTTATTCAATGCCTGTTGATATCCCTGAATGGCATGAAGAGGGTTACGGATCTCATGACTCATATTGGCCAAAAAATCCTGCTTGGCTTTCGCTAATTTATCTGACTCTTTCTTGGCCTCTTCCAGTCGGCTTCTATAAAGGTTGGCTTTCTTGACCTCATTAAGAATGCTATTGACAAAACCCAATGATCCGACAACTCCTAAAAAAACCATTATCGCCAAAACAATCGACACATTATAGGTCAGTGCATATGCAGATTGGTTTTTCTCATCGTAATTTTCCAATAAGTTCCTTTGCATGCTGGAAATCAACCCTTGAATCTGTGAAAAGACTTCTTTGTTTTTGTCTATAAGCCTTGTTTCAAGATCGACAAAGTCCCTTTGCAGCCTCTGCTCGTCCTCAAACATTTCTGTCATAAAACTTTTCAGGGCTTCAAGAGCCCCTTCAGTTGTCTCTTGCTTCAAATCTGCTGAGCCACCCTGCAAATCTCCAATGTCCCTGAATATTTCCATCAGCTCTTCCCTGTAATCTATTTCACCTTGGGAGAGCAAGGTCTTTTCCCCTTCCAGTTCATCTACTCGAGACCCCCTATTATTACGGCCGGAAATTTCGGACATGATATCCCTATTTCTGATCTTTCCCAAAAATTGCATTTCACTGAGCTCCTGTTGCCGCTTGATTCTCGTCTCTATATTCTTGAGCGCTTCTTCACTAAAAGTCCTATTGGTCAAATTATACCTCACTTCTTCCAAACCCGCGAAAACAACCATCAATTCACTGATATTCAGGCTGATTTTTTCAAAACTTTCCTCTTCTTCTGAATCCTGTGAATGCATTTTCAGCCAATCCAAACGACCCTTTACTCTAGCTAAAGTTTCATCGAGCACCGAATCTTTGTCTGAAGTTCTTTCTGTTTTGGACATATCCAGGAGGTACACATCAGCCAATAAACCATTGAGTTGGGTCAGTTTTTCATTGGGTTCTGTTAAATTCTCAACAGTATCCAAAAGTTTGGAGATACTGAAATACGTCACCACACTCACCGTGACCACTAAAAATGCCGCAAGGATAAACCCAATGACTACTTTACTGCCTACCTGATATTTTTTTTTGCTTTTAAACAAGGTGCTTTGATCTTTAAATTTATGTAGACAATTATTGTTCCATTTGATAATCCTTTGGCAATGTTTATGCAGTTCTGAGATCTAGAAAAGGAATCCATTCTTCAGCATTCCTTTCTGCATACTCTGCAATAAAAAATCCCAAGGAGGGTTTAAAAGGCTTTGACTTTAATTGCATACCTGCCTGTTCCGGGGTCTTATCTCCTTTGTACACATTACACCGGTTACAGGCAGCTACGAGATTTAACCAGTTGGTTTTGCCTCCTTTTGATTTTGGCACCACATGATCAATGGTCAATTGCTTTTTGGAACCACAATACTGGCATTCATTTGAATCCCTCCTAAAAATATTGGCTCTATTGAGCATGACTCCTTTGTAAGGAATGTGTTTGTAATCATTTAGTCGGATTACTGCCGGATACCTAAACTCTCTATCTACAGTCCGGATTACTAATGATTCGTAGTGGGTCAAACAGCTCACTTTTTCCAGTATGGTCAATACAAGTGCTTTCTGAACAGTCACAATTGCCACCGGAGAATGATCCAAATTCAAAACCAAAACACGCTTTTCCATAATCCTCTAATATAAAATCTTTGGATGGAAAAACCTGTTGTTCAGACAGATTGTTTCTAAAATTTCATTCTGTCCAACTCCCTTTTGACATCTTTTTCCTTAATGTCCTGGCGCTTGTCATGAAGTTTCTTGCCTCTAGCAAGAGCGATTTCCATTTTGGCCAATCCTTTATCATTGATAAAAATCCTAACTGGAATGATCGATAATCCCTTCTCAGCAAACTTGGACTCAAGCTTTTCCAGTTCCTTTTTGTTTAAGAGCAATTTCCTCTCTCTGACAGCATCATGGTTGTAGCTAGCCGCCATTGAATAAGGCGCAATATGCATTTGCTTGATAAATAACTCCCCTCTCTTAAAGTAACAATACGCTTCAGTCAAAGACACTTTGCCTTCTCTGATGGACTTGATCTCTGTACCTGTAAGCATCAATCCAGCAATAAAAGTATCCAGGAATTCAAATTCAAAACCTGCCTTTTTATTACGGATATTGATGATTTTACTGAATCTATTGTTTTTATCTTTTGACATAAGTTATGAGTCTTCGCTTGTGTTAATTTCCCTTAGAATGGAATCAAAATTTCATTCTGGCCTCCGGGGTCACATCAAGCCCACAGAAATCCCCCTTCAGAAATTTAAAATGGGCTGCCATGGCAATCATTGCCGCATTATCCGTGCAGTATTCAAATTTAGGTATGAATACATTCCAACCATGCTTTGACGCCAAATCCTTCAATTCTTTTCTTAATCCTGAATTAGCTGACACACCTCCTGCAATGGCTATATTGTTGATTTTATATTCCTTGGCAGCTTTTTTCAATTTTAACATAAGCATTTTAATCAAGGTAAATTGCACTGATGCGCAAATATCCTTAAGATTTTCTTCTATAAAATTGGGACTATTTTTGAGATTGTCCCTCAAAAAATATAAGACAGCTGTCTTGATCCCAGAAAAAGAAAAATTCAATCCAGGAATATCAGAAATTGGGAATTGGAAGGCGCTGGGATCACCTTCTTTGGCATATCTATCAATCAAAGGACCTCCAGGATAAGGCAATCCAAGCAGTTTGGCCGTCTTATCAAAGGCCTCCCCAACTGCATCGTCAGTTGTCTCCCCTATTACACTCATATCCAAATAATCCTTCACCAATACCAATTGTGTATGCCCTCCACTTACAGTCAGACAGATAAAAGGAAAATTAGGTTTCGGATCTTCTATAAAATGCGCCAGAATATGGGCCTGCATATGATTGACATCAATCAAAGGAATCCCCAAAGCATAGGCAAAAGATTTGGCAAAAGAAACACCTACCATCAATGAACCCATCAAACCTGGTCCTCTTGTGAATGCCACAGCGGAAAGTTCCTTTTTATCTATACCAGAAGTCAGTATGGCTTCGTTTATAACAGGAATCAGATGCTGCTGATGTGCCCTAGAAGCAAGTTCAGGAACGACCCCGCCATATTTTTCGTGTACTGATTGTGTGGCGATTATATTATTAAGTATTTTGCCGTCAGAAATTACTGCTGCAGAAGTTTCATCGCAGGATGACTCTATGGCTAGAATATTGATCTTCATTTCGCTTATTCCTTGGAAAAGAACCCGAAAGTTACGGAAAAATTACTGAAAGCCTTTAAGGTTATCTTCAGGCTTGTGCTTTTCCTTTTCCTTGGGGTTTTGCTAATTGCTGTTTTATTACAAATACCGGCTATCCAAACATTAGTAACCAATGGACTGACCAGCTATATTTCTAAAAATACCGGCTTCAAAACTGATATCTCAAAAGTTAGAATCAGATGGTGGGACGCCATCAGTCTCAATGACCTCATTATTTATGATCTGAATGATAGCCTTATGGTCGATTTGGAAGAAGTTTATATAGACTTCTCCATACAAGGGCTGTTTGATAAGGCTAACCCTTCGATTGATCAGATCAAAATGGAACATGGAAATGTAAGGTTGATTTTCCATGAAGACCAAACCAACCTCAATATCACTGATTTTTTTTCAGGTATCAACAAAATTCTTCCCGGCAAAAAGGACCCCAATAAACCTTCCGGTAAATTTTCCATCAATAATATCTATTTCAAAGAAACTTCACTGGACATCCTGAACTACCAAGGAGTACCTGTAGAGTCTGGATTTGATTTCAACCACCTTAGATTCAGAGAACTGATTGCAGATGCTGACAACTTCTACACCGAGGGACCCAAATTAGGTTTACAAGTGAATTACTTGAGGGGAATTGAATCTACTTCGGGTATGGTATTCCAGCAGCTGAAAACAAATTTTACTTACTCTCCAAAATTCATGGAGTTTGATGAACTGTTTGTCCGCTCCAATAAAACTGAAATCAAGGATTACCTCCGCTTTGATTTTGATTCTACGAAGTCTCTGTCCAACTTTACTGAAGAAGTTAGGATTTTAGCAAGACTCGACGAAGCCGCACTTGACATTCAAGACCTTGCCTACTTTACTGATCAATTTCCGAACATTGAAGACAGGATTTTCCTCAGTGGTGAAATAAGAGGAACTGTTGCGGATTTCTCATCAGAACAGTTATTGATCAGATTTGGACAAAGAAGTGCACTTTTCGGAAAGTTTCAGATTGATGGCTTACCTAGTCTGGACAATACCTTTTTCCAGATGTCCTTACAAAATTCCGTCCTGAATAGTAATGACTTATCCCCTTATATCTCAAATGAAGCAAGAAGGGAGATCAACAAATTCCGTGACATCCGGTTTGACACCGATTTCTCAGGATACCTCCATTTTTTTACTGCAAATGGAAATTTTAGAACTGGAATAGGCAACTTAATCGGCAGGCTCAGCTATAAATCCGAAGGGGAAACACCCACTTATTCCGGAAAGCTGGAACTTCAAAACCTGGATTTAGGGATTTTATTGGAAGACAAAGAAAGGTTCCAAAAAGTCACCATGTCAGGAAATATCAGAGGCACGGGATTAACTCTACAAACAGCGCTTTTAGAGATTGACGCGGATATCAAAAGCGCCGGTGTAAATGGATACAATTACACCAATATTATCACAGACGCTACTTATGGAAAGGATTTGTTCAGAGGCAAATTGATTATCCATGATCCAAACCTCACCGGGGAAGCTCAAGGGGTTTTAGATGTCAGAGACGGTAAAGATTCTATTCGGTTGAATGTTCAATTGGATACTGCTTATCTCCATCAACTGGGATTTTTGGAAAAAGAAACATTTGTGAGCGGTAAAATTGCTATGGACACCAAAGGAGTGACGCTTGATGATATTGAGGGAATAGCAAGATTCAGTGATGTCAACTTAAGTTATGAAGGAAGAAACCTTTTCGTTGACAATTTCTTTTTCCAATCCCTATTCACAGATGAATCCAGGTTAATTTCTTTAAATTCAGATTTATTGGTTGCTGGAATTTCGGGAAAATTCAAGGTTAACCAATTGCTCAATGATGTTGAAACCCTCAGCAAAGAATACCTTGCCATCCTCACCAACTCTGAAAAGCCGGAACCCCTTAAAATCGGCAATGACCATGAGCCCTACAATATCGATATAAACCTAAATTTTATTGATATCAACCCCATCATCAACCTCTTTGAACCCCAGGCTTCCATTTCTAAAAACACTATCATTGAAGGTGCTTTTTACCAAACTCCCGACAATACCATTTTGAACTTTTTCTCCAGTATAGATTCAATTTACTATAAGGGAAGCTTTTTGTTTAACACAAACTTGGATTTCAACACCTCTAAACTTACAGCTAATGATGATGTACTGGCGTCATTCTATGTGTTTTCCAAAAAGCAGGTGTTGAATTCAGGACTAACCTTCAATAACTTGGCCATGGAGGCCATTTGGGATGAATCCAACATTGACCTCACCTATGAACAGGATCAGCTTGAAACAGGAAGTTTCATCAGGATCAAAAACGAAATCACCATTTATCCTGATCATACTACGATAGTATTTGACCCTTCAGCATTGAAAATACTGGATAAAACCTGGCAATTTGACCCTGAAAACCAAATCTATATTACCGGCAAATCATTTCTATTTGACAATGTCAAACTCTTTAATGAAAACCAATTCATCGCTTTTAATGGCAGCATTACTGAAGACCCTAATGACGTACTTGGACTGGAGATCCATGAATTAAACCTCGATTTCTTCAACACCTTAAGCATGAAGGAGTTTGAAGGGTCTGCCAATGGGCAGTTTGGCTTGAATAATTTTTACGACAAACTAGGTATTAATGGCCAATTGAACATCAGCGATCTCTATATTAACAATTTCCTAATTGGTGATATAGATGCTGCTACTTACTTTTCCAACCGACTGATCAACGTGGAACTGAACAATGAGAGGGAGGGTAAAAAAGTCATTGCTGTAAAAGGTTTTTTGGACAGCGATGATGATGAGCTTGCCCTGAAAGCTGAATTAAATGATGCGGACTTATCCATTCTGGAACCCTTCCTGTCAGACTATCTTACCCGCATGGGAGGAACGGTTTCAGGAGATTTGATTATTGAGGGAACAGTGAATTTCCCTGTAGTTTTGGGTACTGGGAAGGTTAGCGGAGGGAGAGTCCTGATCAACTACCTCAACACTTTCTATACCATAGACGGAAATCTGATTTTTGAGCCAAATGAAATCAATTTCCGAGAACTGACCCTTAGAGATGTGAATGGCAATCTTGCCAGAATGAGGGGCGGTATTGTCCATGATTATTTTAGAGATTTCATTTTGGATATATCTACCAACCTGGATAACTTTCAGGTACTGAATACCTCCATCAGGGATAATGACCTCTTCTACGGATCTGCTTTTGTGACGGGCAGTTTAAATATTTTCGGAGCAGCTAATAATCTGGACATTACAGCCAGAGCGACTTCCCAGCCCAACACCCGGATTTATATCCCATTTGGAAGCAGCAATGTGCAAGCACAGGAAGATTTCATCAATATCATCAACGTCAGGGATACCAGTAGGGTGGTGAGTTTTGAGGAATCAATTGAAAAATTGGCAATCAATAATGTCCGGATGAACTTTAATTTGGATGTAACGCCTGATGCCTATGTCGAAATCCAGATTGATCCAAGAACAGGCGAGAACATTCAGGGAAGAGGAAGAGGTGTCTTAAACCTCAACATTGATACTCAGGGAAACTTTTCGATGTTGGGTAATTATGAGATTTCTGAAGCGAAATACAACTTCTCATTATACAATGTAATAAGGCGCGAGTTTTCGGTGCAACCGGGCGGAAGAATCTCCTGGTTTGGCGATCCTTATGAGGGCATAATGGATATTCGTGCTTATTATCAGGAAAGTGTCTCGCTCCAAAACCTGCAAAACACACAAGTTGGAGGAATAGATGACCCTCAATTACGAAGACGCTATCCACTTAAAGTCATCATGGATTTGAAAGGAAACCTCCTTTCCCCTGATATCACTTTCAATTTTGATTTTGCCGAGTTTCCAACCGAAGGAAATGTCCAAACCTATATTTCTGCATTTCAAAATAGGATCGCCAATGACGAACAAGAGAAAAACCGACAGGTTTTCTCTGTCATTATGATGCGCTCCCTTTCTCCTGAAGGCCAGTTCAGTGGTGTCAGCAATATCGCCACCTCTAATCTGAGCCAGCTTCTCTCTTCTCAGCTGAACAGTTTCATCGCTCAGGTGGACCAAAATTTGGAAGTGGACATTGACCTGGCTAATTTAGATCAAAATGCGCTGGAAACTTTTCAGTTGAGGGTTGCATATACTTTTTTGGACGGGAGATTAAGAGTAACCAGAGATGGCGGCTTTACAGACTTACAAGGAAATGCTGATCTAAACAGTATTGCAGGTGACTGGAATGCGGAATACCTGATTACGGAAGATGGCAGATATAGGCTTCGTATATACAACCGTAATAATTTCAATACCTTTACCTCGCTTTCCCTTGCTAGAAATGTCGCTACTTATGGCGTTTCTGTTTCCCAAAACCTTTCCTTCAATTCTTTTGGGGAACTATGGGATAAAATCAGAAGAAAAGAAAAAGAAAAACTACGCATTAATGACACCGATGATTTTTTGAGGTACCAATTTGAAGAAAATATCGAACAAAACTGGCAACGTATCCCTTTGGACAATCTAGACAAAAGAGTAAGCCCATTGGATTATCAAATGGATGCACCTATTAAAAATTTCAGAAAAGAGGACGAAGATTGAAACAATTCCCTCTTGGGTGAATTTTTAAAGAAAAATGAAACAATATGAATAAAGTTAGCATCTTTTGGTTCAGAAGAGACCTCCGGCTGGAAGACAACACGGGATTATATTATGCCTACAATCAGGAAAAAGACGTTTTGCCTCTTTTTATTTTCGATAAAAATATTTTAGACGCTCTGGAAGACAGACATGATGCCAGGGTATCATTCATCCATGAGCAAATCAAACAACTAAGCGAAAAATTAAAAGGGTTTGAATCCAGTATCCTCGTCAAATACGGCAAACCATTAGAAGTCTGGAAAGAGCTTCTAGACACCTACAATATTCAAAACGTATATACTAATAGAGATTACGAGCCCCATGCCCATGAAAGGGACAGAGAAGTAAAAAAACTTTTGAATGCGAATGGAATTCAGTTTTTGGATTTCAAGGACCAGGTAATCTTTGAGAAGGGAGAAATCGTCAATGGAAGCGGAGACTTTTATAAAGTATTTACCCCTTATAGCAAAGTATGGCTGGAGAAATTCAAAAATTCCAATATCCAAACAGTCACTTTGGACCGAAAAAAAAACAACTTCTTCAAAACAAGCCCCTTACCTGTCCCTTCATTAGAACAAATGGGTTTTTCACCATCTGAGATTAAAATCCCGGCACTTGAGATCGACCGAAAAATCATTCAGGGATATGACAAAACCAGAAATTTTCCTGCTGTAAAAGGAACCACTAGACTGGGAGTACACCTACGCTTTGGAACGATTAGTGTCCGTCAACTGGCTTTAGAAGCCGCCAAACTGAATGGCACCTACCTAAACGAACTTATCTGGCGGGAATTTTACATGATGATTCTATATCACAATCCTCATGTGGTCAATAAAGCCTTCAAACCACAATACGACCAAATCCGCTGGAGAACAGATGAAGAAGACTTTAAAAAATGGTGTGAAGGAAAAACCGGTTATCCCATAGTGGATGCTGGGATGCGTGAACTCAACAGCACCGGCTACATGCATAATAGGGTAAGAATGATAGTTGCAAGTTTCCTTACCAAACACCTTTTAATTGACTGGAGATGGGGAGAAGCTTATTTTGCAAAAAAATTACTGGACTTTGAACTGTCTTCCAATAATGGTGGTTGGCAATGGGCGGCAGGAACCGGAACTGATGCTCAGCCCTATTTCAGGGTTTTCAATCCGGAATCCCAAACCGAAAAGTTTGACAAAGAATTAAAATATATCAAAAAATGGGTTCCTGAATTTGGCACTCCTGCTTACCCTAAACCCATGGTAGACCATAAATTTGCCAGAGAAAGAGCCATTAACACATACAAAACAGCATTGAATTCATGAATATAGGAGACAAAGTACGATTACTTCACGGCAACGAAGAGGGTGTCATTACAAAAATTTCACCAGGCGGTCGTGTGGAAATTGAAATTGAAGATGGATTCCGAATTCCGGCTATGAAGAATGAAGTGGTGGTCATCTCTTCGGTAGAGAGGCAACATTTCGGTGAAAACAGGCATGATATTGAACATTTCCCGATAACGGGCCCAATAAAGGAAAGTGAAAGCGATCTTAAGGCTGTTTTTATCGCCTACATTCCACTCAATGACAAGGATCACAGCATTTACCTTTGTAACAATTCGCAAAGAGATTATATGGTCATGGCCTCAGAGGTCTACGGGGAAAACAGTCAGACCATTCTAGCCGAAAGACTCAACGCTAAATCAAGCAAAAAACTGGGGGAAAAATCCATCCAAAATTTTGAGGATTGGCCAGCACTTCTGGTTCAGTTTTTCCCAGTTCATCCTAAAATTGAGAAAACCCAAAGCTCTTTTGAACGAAAACTGAAATTCAAAGCTTCTTCTTTTTTCAAAAGTAAAGGACTCGCTCCTGTTTTGAACAAAAAAGGATATGTGTTCAAGTTATCTGAACAGACCAAGGAAATAGATATCCAACAATTGAATGAACAGCTTAATGGAGATAAGCCTACTGCTATCACCCCAAAGCAATTTCAACGACCTCCAAAAGAAATTGATCTTCATATTGAAAAGCTTACAAAAGACTATCCTTTCATGAGTAATTCTGAAATGCTCAGATTACAAATGGATACCTTTGAAAAAAATCTCAATTATGCTATTGCATCGGGAATGGATGAAATCACTTTTATCCATGGAATAGGAAATGGTGTATTGAAAAAAGAAATCCACAAGTATCTAAGTCATTTGGGAAATATTAAGTATTTTCAAGACACACAGAAGAGCCGTTTTGGATACGGTGCCACTTTGGTTAGAATTTCTTAAGCCATGCAAAGCAAAATATCTCCGATTTTTCGGCTTTTTCAACAGCACTTTGATGGTGCGAAATCCGCCTATTCCTCATTAAGCAAGCAGTATAGAGGGAAAAAGGCCATAGAACTGGAAACCCGTTTTATTTTCCTGGAAATTTACATTGACCTGCTTTCCAGAATTCACTTCAAAGAAGATGAACTCAAGTTCCGTTTATTTTCACCCTTTAAGAAAATTTTCAAAGGGCTCAAAAAAACGAAACATATCAAAATGATTATGGGACAGGTGGAAGCAATCAAGCTAAAGGATAACGTTGTTTTCAACGCCTATACCAAATCACTGGAAGCTGAAAAAAACAACCTTTACGCTGAAGTTTATGACCTGATTGTATCAGCACCACTTCAGGTTTGGGACAACCTCTACGAAGAGGCCTTCCAATACAGCAAAGGACTCAAACCGCTGATGATCAATACAGCCACTACACAGATCATCAATGAAGAGTTGGTTTTTTTTAATCTTGACAACGGTAAGCTTGACAGTAAGTCGCTAAAGGATATTTATGAAGGGATACGGGTGATCACCGCACTCGAAAACCTGAGGATTGAATCAGGCTTCAATCCTATTTTTGTGGAGGAAGTTCACGAAAGGATGAAAGAACTTCAAAAATCCATGCTCCTTTGGTATGAGAACCATTTGTTCATGCAGCATCTAACAGGTTTTTTAGCTGAAAAACCTGAGGTATCAAAAAAATATCTGGACCTTTTGGCTTCCTTACATGCCAACAAAAAGCTGCATACCAAAAAAGTGGAAGTTCAGGTCAAGGAATTATTTGACAGAATTTTAGAATAAAAAAACCTCTCTAAATTAGGCTATTTCAAAGGCCGGTAACTTTTATAAGATGCTACACTGACCACGGAATAACCTACCGCAAGCATCAAGTGAAAGACAATCATGCCATAAGTTTCAGTGAAAATGGAAATCGTTGTCATAAAAATAAATACCAGAGCCAATAAACCTTCAAAGTAGGTAGTTACCGGTATTTTAAACTGATTGTATATATTTTTCGTCCAAGTTTCCTCCCTTTGAAGGTTATACTTTGGGGTACGGATAAAAGGTGATTTTTTCCCTGTTAATCCTTCCCAAACTGCCTGGGTATTGTGCAAGGCCAAGCCCATTGAAACTGATAGAAACAGTGGCAATTCCCAAATAAAACGGCCAATTCCTTTCCAGGAATATTCTACCAAACTCAAATTAGCGAAGAAATAGACCAATCCGATCACTATAAATCCCACAAAAAAAACTACCGCAGCCTGAAAGTAAAAATCAGGCATCCAACCATTGTGAAATGCCCACCAAACGGGTATGCTGCACAAACTGACAATAAACACGGCGATGAAAATGACCGAATTGAGCAAGTGTGCAGAAGCATGGATTTTTTTTCGCAGCGAAAAGGGCTTGCGCAATACATCCCCAAGATGTTTGGATGCACACTCCGCACCACCTTTGGTCCACCTAAACTGTTGGGATTTGATCGCTGACATGACAGGAGGTAATTCAGCGGGTGATTCGATGTCCGGTCTGTAGATAAACTTCCATCCTTTTTGTTGTGCCCGATAACTCAGGTCCAAATCTTCCGTCAGGGTATCATCCTGCCAGTTGCCTGCATCCAAAATACAGTCTTTTCTCCATACCCCTCCAGTTCCATTAAAGTTAATGAAGGCTCCCTGCTCATTTCTGCCGATTTGTTCTACCATAAAATGAGCATCTAGGGCAAAAGCCTGCAAACGGGTTAAAATAGAAAAATTCTCATTCAGATGTGTCCACCTGCTTTGGACCATTCCTACTTGATCATCCTTGAAGTGTCCCATTATTTTGAGCAGAAAATCAGGATCAGGAACAAAGTCTGCGTCAAAAATTGCAATAAAATCCCCTTCTGCTACCATGAGGCCTTCTCGAAGTGCCCCAGCTTTGAAACCTTGCCTATCGGTTCTGTGAAGGTACCTGAAATTAATTTCAGGATATTTCAGAATATGATTTTTGATGATGGTTGAAGTCTGATCAGTACTGTCATCCAATACCTGTATTTCAAGTCTGTCTAATGGATAATGGAATTTTGCCACTGCATCAAGTAGTCTTTCTACCACATACAATTCATTGAATATCGGCAGCTGCACAGTCACTTTCGGTAATTCTTTCCAATCTGGAACCGAAACTGTTTTTACATTTTTCTTAAACTTTAAAAAGTGAAATAGAAGATCTGCCTGCGCAAAACTGTAAAACAGGATGAATAGCATGGCAAAGACATAAATACCCAAAAAGAAATAGATCAGGAACATTACGGTTTAACGCTAATTGATTTATTACCGATTATAATTGGCAATTCATTGATTCTTCCTGACTCTTCCCCATTTTCCAACTTCAATACTCCTCTTGGGCATACCGCAGAACACACTCCACAACCCACACAGGAAGATCGAACAATATTCTGTCCCCGCTGCGCGTACCACCTGACATCAATCCCCATTTCACAATAAGTGGAACAGTTCCCACAGGAGATACATTGACCGCCATTGGTGGTGATTCGAAATCGTGATTTAAATCGTTGCACTATCCCCAAATATGCTGCCAAAGGACATCCAAACCTACACCAGACCCTGTTACCCATAAAAGGGTAAAACCCTGTCCCGATCACTCCTGCGAAAGCAGAACCTATGGCAAATCCATAAATAGCATGTAACTGATCTGTAGCCTGACCAAGCAGGCCAAATTCCATGAAGTAATTGATAATCGTCAATAAAGTCATCACCACTGCAAAGACCAAAACACCATGAATCATGTAACGTTCAATTTTCCAAGATTTGAGCGACTTATCCGAAAGCTGCCGATAAGGGTCTCCCAAAGTTTCTGCAAGCCCACCGCAGCCACAAACCCAAGAGCAATACCACCTTTTCCCATAAAAATACGTAATGATCGGCACCGCCAAAACGATCAATAAGATTCCCCAGACCAGCATAAACATACCAATCGCCCCGGAGCTTAACATCCCGTCAATCCTGTAATCAAAAAAGAAAGAATAATCTAATGGCCAGATATTTTTGAAGTCATACCAAGGTTTGTTCAGCAACACCAGGATTTCAGGAATCAAGAATGCAAAGGCCACCTGAAAAAACATGACTGAAGCAGTACGGACGGTTTGATATGCATTTCCTTGATATTTCCTAAACATCCTGATTCCCATCACCAAGATGGCAAGGGTATACACCAATCCGTATAAAAACCATTGGCTGGCTTCTCCTCCTGACAAAAACTTACTGATTGGATCCACCATGATGACCAAGTTGGTCATGTATTCGGGATACCAGTATAAGATGATATAGAAAAGGATAAGATAGGTACCCGTAAGGATTCCCAACAATCCCCTTGACTTCATCGAAGAAAAAAAGATTCCATTGTTTTTTATTCCTTCAGGCTCTTTTCTATAAAGAGGTAGGATATACATCAAGCCACCAACCACCGCCACCAGGATTGACGCGGCCAAATACAGATATGGATAATCATTGACTTCTCCTGTTGACGAAGCTTTTGTCAAACTGAATGCGTAATTGTCCCAGATGACCAAATCCCATTCTTGCCGGGTCTTCAAATCATCATTGTATTCATTAAAAATTCCCTTGAAATCCCTAATAAAAGCGAAATTTGTTGTATAAACCTTATCCATCATAGGCTGCAGAATCCTGAGCATTACCTCTTGATGCTCAGGCTTCACTTTCTCCTCGACAATCTCCCCGCTTAACTGGTAAGTACCTATGAAAGGAATATAGGTAAATATCAATAGGCCCAGAACGAAAAGTGCCAACCCGAATTTTTGAATGCTTTTCATGATCTTGATCCGATTAATCTTTTTAAGAAAGAAACCTTTTGAACACGGATTTCTTTCCCCGTCAATTGCTGATAATGGTCCAAAACAGCCCTATGGTAAGGTTTGTAAAATTCAGGGTTGAAATTCGCCTGATCGAGTTTGGACAATACCTTCTCCAAGGTCCAAGATTCATTAATGGCCTTATCGAAAAACTCATGCCTCAATCTCCAACCAAAAGCGTTCACCCCAAGGATTTTCTGATCTACTTTGCTGTAAACAATTCTCAAACATACTTTTCCTCCTTCATGCTCCCAATAGAAACTCTCTATTTCTTCACTGAAATTTGGTGGGACTTGTCCATAAGTTTGGTATTCTATATCAAAGAATTTGGCGGAATTAAACCAAATTCCAGGTCTATATGGAACAGGATTTTCTGATGTCAGGTTATGGGCAAGCGTTTCCCCATGCATCCTTCCTGTATACCAAACTTGCTCAATTTTTCTTCTGTCTGCTGCCGGTGCCTGTTTGAATTCCGCACAGTCTCCAATGGCATACATACCAGGAAAGTTTGTCCTGAAATATTCATCGACCACAATCCCGATATTGGTTTCAAGAGGGGTCTCCTTCAAGAATTTTATGTTTGGGCTCACTCCTACAGTCAAGCCTACAAACTGACAGTCAATCACTTCCCCGGACTTAGTTTTAACAGCACGTACTCTTCCTTCTTCATTTCCAATAATCTGCTCCAGTTCGGTTTCTAACCTGAGGTCTATATGATGCTCCAGAATATGGCGGTTGATCATCTGCGCTTCGTCTAGAGGAAGCACATTGTCCCAAAAATTCTTTTCCCTCACTAAAAAGGTAACCGGAATTTTTCGACTGGCAAGCATTTCCGCCATCTCAATACCAATCAATCCCCCTCCCACAACCACTGCATGCTTGACGTCCAAGGTGTTTTGTTCCATCAATTCGAGATCTTGTTTGGAATAAAGACCTTGAACACCCATTAAATCCTGACCCGGCCAACCAAACTTATTGGGCCTTGACCCAGTGGCGAAAATCAAAACATCAAACCTGATGCCTTTTCCATTGCTGCAAAAGATTTTTTTCTGCTCAAAATCCACAATTTCGACCCACAGCTTTTTGAGCTTTATCCTATTTTTCTCCCAGAACCAGTCTTCATAAGGCTTGGTGTGTTCATACTTCATATGCCCCATATAGATATACATCAGGGCAGTTCTGGAAAAAAAATGAGTGGATTCTCCTGAAATCACCAAAACATCTGCCTCAGCATCTTTTTTCCTGATGTTTCTGGCACAGGTAATTCCAGAGATCCCATTACCTATGATGACAATTTTTCTTTTGGATTTACTCATTGAGTGACCAATCGTAGTTAAGGTAGGTTACCTTCGCGTTGGGGATGATTTTAGTTTTAGAATATCGGTTAAGATAATCAATTAAAGATCCTTTTTTAGTAAAATCCTCTTTGAACCAAGAAAAAATCTGTGAAATTTCAATTTTATCCTTTTGGATTTTATTCCTGACAGGGTCATTGATGAAATTTCTTGTCACACTTTCCAGTTGATCTTCAATCTTTTCGGCAACAAATGCTTCATTTAGTAAAGGCGGACAGGAAAAAGAAGCACAGTTTATCGCAAAATGGATTCTGGGTTCATTGAACTCTTTCCTTAAGATCTTGTGCTCAATTTCATCCAAAGAAGCATCCTTTCCTCCTATTTGAAAAAATTTCACCTGCCAAATGGTATTCACTAGCGGAAGACTCAGTTTGGGATTCAGGTCTTTGATACTTTTGACAGGATAATGATCAATAATCAGCTTCAGGGTAAAAGCATTATAGGCATTGATCCAATAAGCCAACTGTTCGTCTCTAGACCAGGTTGATCTATCTGGTGGGTTTTGATCCAACAGCTTCAGGTATGCTTCTAATTTTGTTTTATCCTTAATCAGGCCTGGATAATCTACTTTCCCTTTTTCATCTACATATTTGATCAGCAGCTCATGAAAAAGTTGATGTGAAGGCGGCGATGAACCTATTTGTCCCAAATCAGAATTCCCGCAGGAAAAATTAAACAGAAATACTGAAACAATCAGCCAATGCAAATACATAGATCGAAGATGTTTAAAGAATTTTGGTGGGTTATCAATACACTTTTTGGCCCTTTCTCAGCCACACTCCCCATTTCCGGTCAAATGCATGGACTTTTTCTGTATGGACATCCCCAACAAAGACCTTGTGATCTTCATTCACCCAGTGAAATATACCTCCATATAAATTATATACTTCCTTAAAACCGGCATCTTTTAATTTTTTTCCAATATCCTGACTTCTTGCACCGATAGAACAATACACAACTATCTTTTGCTCCTTAGGTATGTCATCCAGACTTTTGATATCGAAAGTTTCATAGCCAACCCATTTGGCACCAGCTAGGTGACTTACTTCAAATTCTTCTCTCTCTCTTGTATCTAGAAAAAGCGCTTGGTTCAAGATATTTTGCTGTTCCGGATAAACCAACGGGAAATCATTGTCATATATCCCATTCAACAGGCTTTTAAATGCCAGACTTTGGGCATCTGTCTCACAGCTGAACTGGATTAAAGAAATAAAAAGAAGAATTGTGAATTTTAACCTCATTAGATGATTCCCGGCATTCTAAACTAATCCTAGGAATGACAAATCAACTCCAATAAAACACAAAGTAAAACTGATCAAACCTGATACGATCCGATAACCCCATTTCGAATTCAAATGTTCATTACTGAACCCAAGAAATCCGATTTTAACTTAAGATTTAAATCCTTGCTCTTTCAATTTAGGATAGTATCTTACCCGTAAAAGTCAGATAGGCGTGCTAACCCCTTTTTATCTAAAACAATGATCTTTTTACCCTCAAAATCGATCAATTCATCTTTTTTGAATTCTGACAATAAACGAATCACTGTTTCCGTAGCAGTTCCCACAAGACCAGCAATCTCCTCTCTGGTCAATACGATATCAATCTTATCCCCCTCTTTCCCATCTATGCCATATGTCTCACTTAACTTCAGTAAAGTAAAAGCCAATCGCTCCCGGATAGATTTCTGTGTGGCATCAGTAAGCTTACTTTCCATCACCCCAAGGTCATGACAAAGTGCTTTGGTTACCCTTCGGTGAAACTCTGTATCTTCCGCCAATACTTTCAAAAATGCCTCTCTAGGGATAAAACAAATATTCGCATCTTCTACAATAGTCGCTGAATTTGAATAGGCTTCCTCTCCCAATAAAGAGACATAACCTAAAAAATCCCCTTTTTTGGCTAATCGGATAATTTGTTCTTTCCCGTTTGAGGCTGTTTTGTAAACTTTTACAATACCATCACTGATACAGAATATACCGAGAGGTTTAGTCCCTTCGTAAAAAAGTATTTGACCCTTTTTATGGGTTATGTAATTTTTACTGTCAGATAATTGACATAGATGTGGCTCTGACACATCTGAAAATAATGAAAATTTTCTGCTCATACATAACTCGCAAGGCGTGTTTTTCTGCTGAACTTTCATATTTGATAGTGGATTTAATTTATTCTACCTAATTCTTAAAGATACACAAAAACATGATAAAAATCATAATGTCAATTATGGAAATTTTGGAAGCGCTCCTACCTGAACATATTGATCAATTACATTATCGAAAGTTAAAAACAAATGTTTCAAACCATTGGTAATGCCGATGTGGGGCGCTTGGATACTTTTGTTGTAAACACAAACCTGTTCTACTGTTTTTTGTGAAAGTATAATATCTGGCGCCTTACATTCAATCAACAAAAATGGAGAGCCTGTCCTATTCAATACTAGAATATCAGACCTTTTCTGTACCTGATTATACACCAATCCTTTTTCCAAAGAGAACAAACTCTTTGGATATCCCTCATAATGGATTAAAAAAAGAATCATGTGCTGCCTCACCCACTCCTCTGGAGTCAATATCAGAAACTTCTTTCTCAGCGAATCGAAAATGCTTAATTTTCCCGCATCTTCCTGAATCCTAAAGTCAAACTCGGGAAAATTGAGACTTGTCTGCAAATAGGCATATCGGTCCGCTATCATGACACAAATATGAAGGCTTTTCCTTAACAAACATCAAGATAATCTGCTAAAATGAAGAAAATAATTCTTTTAAATCTCCTTGTTGTCTATACCGGTCTTCTGAATTCCTGTGGGAATGGAAAGGAACAAGTGGATCTTATTGTCCACAATGCCATTGTTTATACTGTAAATGCAGATTTTACCATTACTCAGGCATTGGCCATAAAAGACGGACTGTTTGTGGAAATCGGTTCTAACTCAAAAATTCTTTCAAAATACAAGGCCGATGAAGTCCTTGATCTTAAAGGTGCTGCAGTTTACCCTGGCCTAATTGATGCCCATGCGCACTTTTTCAGATATGGCCTAGGGCTTCAAACAGCTGACTTATTGGGCGCTGAATCTGAAGAAGAACTGGTACAAAGAGTTAAAGAGCATTACAGAAGAAATCCTGAAGTAACATGGATTTTGGGAAAAGGATGGGATCAAAACCTTTGGGAAGACAAGGAATTCCCTACAAAAGACGCATTGGACGAATTCTTTCCGGACATACCAGTTTTATTGACCAGAATAGATGGCCATGCTGCACTTGCCAATCAAAAAGCATTGGATCTTGGTGGAATTACTGCCAGAACAGAAATGGTCGGAGGAAAAGTCATTCTCATTGATGGTAAGCCTTCTGGCGTATTGATTGATAATGCCATCAAGCTGGTTTCTTCAAAAATTCCTGCCCCAAGCGAAGAGGAAGCGCGATCAGCATTAATCGCTGCTCAGGAAAACTGTTTTGCAGTCGGCCTAACCTCAATTGTGGATGCTGGATTGGAAAAAGAAATGATCCACCTGATCACCAAAATGCATACGGATGGCTCACTTAAAATGAGAATTTATGCAATGGTTAATCCTACAGAGGCCAATATGAAGCATTATTTTGAAGTGGGACCATATCAGGACGATTTCCTGACAGTTCGAAGTTTCAAAATCTATGGAGACGGAGCATTGGGTTCCAGAGGGGCTGCATTACTTAAGCCTTACCATGACCATGCGGACAATTATGGTTTCCTGCTCAAAACCCCGGAAGAATTTGATAGACTGGCAAAAATGATGTACGAACATGGGTTTCAAATGAATACACACTGTATCGGAGACTCTGCAAACAGAACCTTATTGGACATCTATGCCAAATATCTGAAGGGGAAAAACGATTTAAGATGGAGGATTGAACACGCTCAAATTGTCAGCAAAGAGGATATGCCAAAGTTTGCTGAATACAGCATCATTCCTTCCATTCAGCCAACACATGCTACTTCTGACATGAATTGGGCAGGTCAGCGACTTGGCCCCTTTAGAATTAAGACGGCTTATGCCTATAAGGATCTTTTGGACCAGAATGGCCTGATAGCTTTGGGCTCTGACTTCCCGGTCGAACACATTAATCCAATGTATGGATTTCATGCCGCAGTAGTCAGGAAAGATGCCAAAAACTTACCTGAAAGTGGCTTCCAGCCCGAAAACAAAATCACAAGGGAGCAGGCACTGAAAGGAATGACCATATGGGCAGCATATGCAAACTTTGAAGAAAACAAAAAAGGCAGCATAGAAAAGGGAAAACTTGCCGATTTTATTGTCCTGGAGAAAGATATGATGACTGCTCCTGAAACCGAACTTAGAAACCTTAAGGTATTGCACACTTATCTTGGAGGACATAAAGTATATTAAACACGATCAGTGACTTAACTACCTAAGATTGATTACCAGGTAGGCAGTTTTTGTATTCTCTTTTTTCCAGTAAAAGTTCTAATGTTAATTCTAAAACTGTAAATAAGGCTTAAGTCTTTCCACCCATTCTTCGTTGAAAATCTTGATTTTCAGGAGGTCTTCAGCTGAAGCATAAGGACCATGCTGCTCCCTATATGCCACAATGACTTTTGCGGCTCCATAGTTGATGTAGGGATGTTTTGCCAAGGCTTGCACATCAAGAGCATTTACCTCTAACTTTCTGAAGATTCCCGGACTGAATTCAAAATAATCAAAGACCCTTTCCATCAGTTCTTCATTCATTCCAAAGACATCCAAAAGCTGCTCCATTTGATGAAGTCCACCGATATTTTCACGGAATTTAACCACTCTTCCTGCCATTGCCGAACCAATACCCGGAACAATTTGTAATACGACAGAGTCCGCTTCATTAAAAGCCAAACGGTTTAACTGAGGGGAACCTCTCCTTTGGGTAGTGGAACGGCGCCGAGTAGAATCTGCAGCTACAAATCCTACAGGAGAAGAGTTGGGCTGATACGCTTCCCAACCGGCATTGATCAGACTGTCTACCCGCTCCAAATAAGCATCATAAACAGGCGCATGCTTTCTTTCTAGCATCCAACTGTAAACTGATGGAATGAAATAAAGGAGGCTCAATGCGGGAATGACAAAAACAAATCCCCTGGATTCTCTGGCCGTAAAACCAAAATAGGTCTTCAATAAATAGAAAAGTCTGGACTTCATAAAAAAACAGTTTAAAAGCTTAATCCAAAATCATAGATCATATCTATGAAAGATAAATTTATACAATTGGGTTTATTCCTCCAAATTAATCAAATTTGCAGCCGATCCACCCAATGCCACAGAACAAAGTTATTTAGATTAAATATAAATTATAGTCACGGTAAGGAAAATTTTCTTTTGACCCACAAAGAAGATTAAATTTGGATGTTAAAAGTATCAGTAATGGAAAACAAGTTTAGAGCTATAAGTTTATCCTACAAAAACGCCCCTGTGGAAATCAGGGAAGTAATTGCCTTGGATGAAGGTTCTATTCATTCATTATTAGTGAAATTAAAGGATTTTTTTAGCGTAACTGACACTTTAATACTTTCTACCTGCAATAGAACGGAGGTTTATTATTCCCATGATCTTGACATCAGTGCAGAAATCATCAAATTAATAGGCCTGGAAAAAGGTCTTCCAAATGTGGTGGATTTCATGGAGTATTTCAGTATCCTCAATGATGACAGATCAGCTATTGACCATCTTTTCAAAGTAGCTGTAGGATTAGAGGCTCAGGTGGTGGGTGATATGCAAATCGCCAACCAGGTAAAAAGAGCTTACCAAGCTTCTGCTGATTTGGATATGGCAGGTCCATTCCTGCACAGGTTGATGCATACGGTATTCTACACCAATAAAAGAGTGGTACAAGAAACAGCCTTTAGAGATGGTGCAGCTTCTGTGTCCTACGCAGCGGTGGAATTGATCGAAGAGCTGACTTCCAATACTTACCAGCCAAGAGTTCTGCTCATCGGTGTAGGGGAAATCGGAGAGGATGTAGCCAAAAACATGGTACATGTACCTGATGCCAAGGTAACCATTACCAACAGAACTTTCGACAGGGCCAAAGCTTTGGCTGATGAACTCGGTTTTGACGTAATTCCTTTTGAACAATGCTTTGAGGCCATGAAAGAAGCTGACGTGGTAGTTTCTTCTATCATGAAGTCTGAGCCTTTTATTACCAAGGGCCTTGTACAGTCTATGGAAATTCCTAGCTATAAGTTGTTTATCGACTTATCAGTACCGAGAAGCATAGAAACGACCATTGAAGAAGTACCAGGTGTCCTGCTTTACAATGTGGACAATATCCGCAGTAAAGCAACAGAAACGCTGGAAAGAAGATTAGCCTCTATCCCTCAGGTTGAAAACATCATTGCTGAAACCATCGATGAGTTTTATAACTGGAAAAAGGAAATGATGGTATCACCTACCATCAACAAATTGAAGAATGCACTGGAACAAATCCGTCAAGAGGAAATGTCCAGATTTTTGAAAAATGCTGACGACAAGCAAATTGCGATGATTGACAAAATCACCAAGAGCATGATGCAAAAGATCTTGAAAGTTCCGGTAGTTCAACTGCGTGCTGCCTGCCAAAGAGATGATGCAGATAAAATGATCGACATCATATCCGATCTATTCGATCTGGAGAAAGTGAGTGAAAATAAAGAGCAGTAAAATCAATAGTTAAGGTTCAGCTCTTTCCTTAGAAATTCATCCTCTACGCGGTTTCTTTTCCAATAATCCACTATTTTCAAACCTTTCCGTTTGGCAGAAGTAATTTCCTTATTGCCATCCGGGCGGACATGAATTTCTTCCCAGGCCAATATTTGGTAAGGGAATTCCTTCTCAAAATTTATAGTCAGCACCCTTTTTCCTGAACTATAGCTCAGTTCAAGCTGCTTTCTATTATCACTCAGGTCCTGAATCCGGATAAATGCCTCCTCCGCAACAAATTCCCGATGACTCAGCCTTTGGTACAACAAGGATGGCAAGATATTGACACTACCTAAAGGCACTTGATTGGGATTGATCCGTATCAAATTCCACAGGTCGTCTTCCATTATTCCAGAAACTGAGAAAGATTCATCCCCCTCTTTCTCAAAATAGGAGAAAAGTTTGCCGCTGTATTTATCCCCGCTGTTGAGATTCATTTGGGTAAAAGTCTGACCGCACCATTCCTGGGAGCTTGCTGTAAACTTCAAACCGTTAGATTTTTCTTTTGTAGGTGTAAAGGCAGAAAGCATCATGTGATAAGGATAAATTCCAGTCACAAAATCCCTGGTCTGATTCATCTTCAAAATACTCACCTTATCACTTCCGGCTTTATCAGGCTCATCAAGTTTCACATGCCTTTTCCTTGAAAAATCTTCCGTGACAAAAATCAGGACTGCTTCACCTGAGCGCTCTTCTCCATATCGGTTTTGGATCAGTTCGAAGCTGCTGATTTCCGCTTGACCTTGAAACCAATAATCCCCCCATTTATCAAAATCAATTTCTTCTCTTTCAGCTTTTCCACAGGAAAAAATAATAAGTGATAGGAAGGTCAGTAATATCCAGTTATTCTTCATGAGATTATTGCTTTAAATATCTACACTTACAGGATTGAGATTGGAGATAGTGAGCCATGTCTTTGTCATGCAGACACTAGAAGCCTTTCATTTCAAACTTACTCCTGATTTCTTAAAGATACTGATTTTTATACTTACAAATCACCTCCCTCCAAGTTGGAAGTGAACAGGCTGAGTCCATGGTAATGTTGTAGGGTGTTTGTTTTTTTATTTAGTATACGGCCATATCCAAATCGGCAAAATCCTTAATTTCTGATAGTTTAATAAGTACATTTAAAGGTATCTCTTTCCAAGTTTCTTTAAATATTTCTTGGCCCTCTGCTGCTACTTTTATTATTTCTTTTTATATTTTCCGTGAAATGGACATCTCATTCCATGTAAATCACAATTAGTCTCGGATACTGTCAATTCATTGGTTGAAATTATCAATCCCAATAAAATCAACTTTATGTACCTCATTGTCTGTAGTGTCTTTTAGGGTGGGGCATAACTTGTAAATAAACGAAGTTGACCCCCAAAATATTTAAATCCTTTTAAAAAAGCTCTTAACTACCAGTACTTCCAGATAGTCCACAGAATCTTATAACCTGCACCGAATACGCCTTTTACTGTGCCGCTCACCTTGGATACACCTATCCGCTTCCGGTAATCCACAGGCACTTCTGTGGTTTTCAAACCGGATTTTGCTGCTTTGATCTGCATTTCGATCGTCCAGCCATAATTCTGGTCAACCATTCCTAAGCCGACCAATTTATCCCACTTAATCGCCCTAAAGGGACCCAGATCAGAATAATTGACGTTATAAATCCATCCCATTAGAGTAGTGGAAAGCCAATTCCCAAAAACCTGTGGCAAGGTCATAGAGCCACGCTCTCTGTTCCCCAATGCTCTAGAACCGATGACCATATCAAAATCATCTTTGAGAATCGGTGCTATGACATCTAAAAGTTGTCCGGGATAATCACTGTAATCCCCATCTAAAAATACCAAAATCTGAGGCGGCGTTGACAGGGATGACAAATAAGCCATCCCCGTCAAACATGCTTTTCCATAACCCATCTGAGGTTCATCCAAGACAATCGCCCCCGCTTCCTGAGCCACTTTGGCGGTATTGTCTGTGGAATTATTGTTCACCACTACTACATTTCGGACAACAGATGGGATATCCTTGACCACCTTCCCTATAGAACCTTCTTCGTTATAGGCGGGTATCAGGACATCAATAATGATATTTTTGGACATATAGCTCAAACCTTTGACAAGGCTGCATCCAGATCGCCTTTGAGATCCTCCACATCTTCTATCCCAACACTGAGACGGATCAAAGAATCCAAAAGTCCAACTTTTTCCCTTTCTTCTTTAGGAATACTGGCATGGGTCATGCTGGCCGGATGACCACATAATGATTCTACGCCGCCTAATGATTCCGCAAGTGAGAAATAATGCAGATTTTCCAATACCGTTTTGGCATCTTCCACTTTATTGCCCTTGATAGTGAAGGATATCATGCCACCAAAATCCCTCATTTGCTTTTTGGCTATAGCATGGTTGGGATGGCTTTCGAATCCCGGCCAGTAGACTTTATCCACTTTTGGATGTGATTTAAGAAAATGGGCTATTTCCCTACCGTTTTGACAATGTCTTTCCATCCTGATATGCAAGGTCTTGATTCCCCTCAATACCAGGAAACAGTCCTGAGGTCCTGGAGTGGCGCCACAGGCATTCTGAATAAAGGCTAATTTTTCGGCAAGTTGGTCATCATTGACAATAATGGCGCCCATGACCACATCGGAATGACCCCCAAGGTATTTTGTAACAGAGTGCATGACAATATCAGCTCCCAGATCCAAAGGATTTTGAAGAAAAGGAGTGGCAAAAGTATTGTCTACAGCAAATAGCAGATGATGCTTCTTCGCTACTTTTCCGATTTCTTCTATGTCGATGATATTCATCATCGGATTGGTCGGCGTTTCTGCCCAGATCAATTTTGTACGTTCATTGATATAGTTTTCGATCACCTGAGGCTCTTCCATGGAAATGAAATGAAATTTGATCCCATATCTTTCGAATACCTTGGTGAAAATCCTGTAGGAACCACCATAAAGATCATTCGTACTGATTACCTCATCACCAGGGTTCAACAATTTGATAATCGCGTCAATTGCTCCCAAGCCAGAAGAAAAACACAAACCATGCTTGCCGTTTTCCAGTGCGGCAAGGTTATTTTGAAGTGCAGTCCTTGTAGGATTATGGGTTCTGGAGTATTCATATCCCAAATGATCACCTGGTGAACGCTGTACATAGGTTGAAGTCTGAAAAATAGGGGTCATGATAGCACCTGTAGATGGATCTGGCTCAACCCCTGCATGAATTGCTTTGGTTCCGAATTTCATATTTTAAAATTTATTGGATTTATATTCTGGTTAAATTCATTTCCTTTGCGACTAAGCAACCCAAAGATGGAAAAAAAGCGAAGTATTTTCAAGGAATTCAAGGATACAAGTAGGAATAATCCCCTTATTGCCTTCGCTGTCTTATGGGTCAGCCTGATGCCATCCATTGGAAGTCTGGTATTCGTGCCATGGGCATTACATCAATCCAATTGGATATCAAGCCTCGATTTTTCCTCCCCATTAATTGCTTTTACAGCAATGTTTATTGCCGTACTACTTATGGGCTTAGCATTAATCCCCACCACACTTATTGCTGCTTTATCAGGCTTTTTACTGGGGTGGAAAGCCTTTATCTGGCTCGTTATTGCTTATTCCATTGCTACCTTACTCGGATATGCCTGGGGCAAAAAACTTGGGGGAAGCAGCTTGGAATACCTTCTAGGCAAATATCCCAAGGCCAAAAACCTCTTAGAAGAGAAGAAAGAAAAGATTGGAGAATTGATCTTTTTCGTCCGGTTAAGCCCTGTCATTCCATTTGCCCTTTCCAATTTACTGTTTGCCCTTCTCAAATCGGGATGGATAAAACTCCTGGTTTTTGGTACAATTGGAATGCTTCCCAGAACTACGCTCGTTTTTCTGTCAGGGACACTGGTTTCTGACATTTATGCAGCCATCAGCACAGATGGCATTTCAGGAAAAGGATGGATTTTCATCGCATTTTTAGCTTTGAGCATATGGGGAATCTTGAAATATTTCAAACCCAAAAAGCTAACCAACCCAAATTAACCTTGTTTTTAACACTTTTCTATCAAAAAATGTATTTACCTACCATACCATTAATGAAACAAGTCAAGCGATGTAAATATCGTAAATAATTGGCACGGTTTTTATGCTATAAATATTTGTCCACGTGACATTAAACACATCTAAATCATGAAAAAAAGCATCTTTGCATTGATGATTGCCGCTACAGCCTTTTTGGCATCTTGCGAATCCAAAACTTCAGAAGAAGTATCTACTGAAGAAATTGAAACAGCAGTAGAAGAAACTGAAGTAGAAGAAGTTCCTCAACTCGAAGAAATCGAAGAGGAAGCTGTAGATTCTACAGAAGTAACTGAAACCAATCAATAAGAATTTGAAATGGCTTTGAAAATTCAATTTCCCAAAGCCATTTCTGCTGATTCTTAAAACTAAATACCCTGGAAAAAAAGATTCCGGGGTATTTTTATTTTTTTTCTATTTGTATTTCAAAAAGCTTCAAAGGTCTCTCCTGACCTGGAAAAAGTTGCAAACCCAAATCCTTCATCCCCAATTTTTCCAAAAGCTGAATGGATTTTTTGTTTTCTTCCATGACAATAGCCTGAATGCGGTCAATACCTATATACTTCATTGCATAGTGAAGTACAGCAGAAGCACTTTCAAAAGCAAAACCTTTTCCTTCATATTCGGGCAACAAGGCGAAACCTATATCCGGATAACCTAAATAATCTCTTTTTATAAGTCCAGATATACCGATTTTCTGACCGGATTTGAGCTGCACCAAAAATAGTCCGTACCCATGGAGGACATAACTCCTCATTGGGCCCTCCTTAAGATAATGAATTGCATCATGAACTGAATGAACACCTCTATCACCTATATATTTTTTCCACCCTGGAGATTGCTGCAATTGGTACACAAACTCGGCATCATCAAAAGTCAGCTTCCTGATCAGTGTTCTTTCAGTTTGGATCAAAAATGGTTCGCCCATGGATTTTTCTCTTTTCCCCTGGTATAAAACTACCGTAGCAGATACATCTTCCCATACCCTTGTTTGAAGGCTTTATCCCCTGCTGTGGCCCTTGGTTCCACAAAAGCTCCATTTTTCCTGACCAAAACCCTGTAGATATAAACCCCATTAGCCAATTGATCTCCAAATTCATCCTTGCCATCCCAAGCATATTCGGAAAGGTTATTTCCGATTCTGATCGGACCAAGTTCATCCTGCAGGATCTCTTTGACTACCCTACCTGTCACTGTCATGATCTGAATTTTAATCTGATCGGGTACTTCAGACCCGGTAACTGTAAATACAAACCTGACAGAACTACTGAAAGGATTGGGGTATGGATAGAAATTGGAAATAGTAGCCTCATTAATCACCTCAAAATTGATTTCATAAGGTTTCTCAACCCCCAATTCTTCTGTCACCACCCTGAAAGTATACATACCATCCTCCAATGGCCCAGGGCGTAGTTCTACTTTAAAACTACTGTTTTCTGTAGCTTCTGACCAGGAAATCTTTGGACTTGAGAAACTCATCCGTTCAAACTGACAGCCATCACATTGCTTTTTAAGGTATAATTCAAGGCCTAATGTGTCTTTTTTCAGAATTAGGGATTTTTCGTTCTTCAGCATAGTGTTGATCATTACCGTTGGAGAAACAATATCCCCATCCATAATATACACTCCGTCAAAATTTACATCCAAAATAGAGGAGGTATTATCAGGATTGACTACAAAATAGATCCCCAGGTCTATAATGTTATTTCTGAAAGTCTGCTCCATGATGATGCGTGGATTGGCAAAAACCTCTACATCAATATTCCCCCCTCTTCCGATTGAATTAAAAGGAATAACAAATTCCTGGCTTTCCCCGGCCTTTACCGCGGGGATTTTTTTGTTGAATTTTTCCACTGTTCTTTTTGTCGTGTTGACAAATGTCCATTCCACCAAAATCGAATCAAGGAAGTCAAATTTGGAAATATTCATGAATTCAAAATTCATAGCCGACTGCTCTCCCTCCTGTAAGTTGATCTGTTCTTCCTTGTTTTTGAAAATCAGAACCCCTTCTGGAACCCCTGTATAATTCACCTGCCACTTATTCAATTGTGATGGTGCCGTTGATTCCGGGTCATCCATCGCATATCTCAATCTCAAAAATGGGAATTGAACGGGATTGACTTGTGAAAGATCTAATTGACCTGCTTGTACCGATGAAAATAAGACCTGCTCATCTCCTGCCAGATTCACACCAAAAACATCAAAATGGGAAAACTCCTCATTGAACCAATCCCGTTGCTTGATTTCATTAAAAAACTGCTTCCATTCAGAGGCTGGTCCTATTCTAGGAGTCAAAATGCTTCCAGAGGTGAAATAACCTTCTAGCGTGGTTTCAAAATCAATCACCTGTTGATTGGATTCCAATTCAAAGTCGGCTTTGGCTACTACTTCAACAGATTCCCCTGGTCTCATTCCTTTACGTCCAAAAAGAATGTATGGATCACCATTCTTTAGATTCCTTAAAACAGCCTCATTCGCGCCCAATTCTTTCATTTTCTCAATGACGTTATCCGACCATTGTTGAAAATTCACACTTCCAATAGAAAATATTACTACATAATCTCCTTCTTTCACCCCATCCACATAATCCGGAATCCCAAAACCTGGCCTCTCAATCCAGGCATTTCGGATACTTTGAATAATCTGAGGCACTTTCCCACAGCTCCTGCCATCCAAAATATCAAAACCTGGTACAGGTATAGCCAAATATGGCGTCAATGACTTTTGATCAAATGCTACTAAACCAAGGGAACCATTCACACATAACCTGGCACTTCCATCCACAAAGTTGTCTATAATCTGAGGAACCCCATCGACTACAAATTGGGCATTTCTAAAGGTGAGACTGTCTGCCTCATTACCAAAAGTAAATACTTCGATATCCAGGTTAATATCCGGGTATTTCCAAATCCTTTGAACAGGATCAATTTCCAGGTTAGTCAACAAATTGCTTTCCATTTGAGGCATTACGCGCTGCGTCCAACCCTCAGGTCCTTCTTGGATAAAACTGAAGCTACTTACCGTCCAATCATTACTTTCCCCCTCCCTTGGTTCTAAAAAGCGCGTTCTCCAATAAAACGTAACGGAATCATCTTTTGTGAAATTCTGAAAAAGATCAACTTCCCACTTGGCTATATTGCTGGTTGTAACCCGCAATTCTCTTCTCCTTGCTGAAGAAAATTTTGAATCGGTGTCAATCTGAATAACAAGGTTTCTAGGTTCTAACGATTTTCCTGGAATTTGGGTCACCAACTCCACCTTTTCCTCATTGACTATGGCAAAATTATAGGGAAGCAAATTGATGGTACCACTTAACGGAATGAATTTACCCACTGTGACCACGTTATTGGCATAAGTCATTTCCGGGATTGTTCTTCCAGGGTTGATCTCAATAGTAAAGAAATTTTCCCCGAATGCATTGACTCCTGTATTAGGTACTAAAAACTCAATGGTATCCCTTCGGTAAACAGGTGCAATTAATTTATTCGGGTAATTGACCACAGAACCATCCGGCAATCTTCTACTTACTTTGAATTCCACTGAATCCAGATCTACTCTTCCAAGGTTTCTAAGCACAAATGAAAGGTTCAATGTTTCTGAAGACGCATTAAAAGGTTCTCCCTCTAGACCTCCCAGTTCAACATCAGATTCCCTAATAGCGTAATCTGCTTTGTTGGCAGGGAATATCCTCAAAGCAGGATCTCCCAGCATGACCAACTGTTCAGCATGAGAGCGGTTTACCACAGAAGTGCCGTACCTAAGATAAAAAAGCTTTTCCGCTTCCCTTCTGACCAAACCAACGGGTTGGTAAATCATGGAAGAATCGGCAAAAGCCTTAGCATAAAATGATTCAGAATACCTTCGGAGATAAACATCAACTCCAATATTGGCGTGCGCCATGAAATTTGCTGCACCTTTTGAAGGTGTCAAAATCCAATCCTCCCCAAAAGTATAGACTCCTCCATATGAATTCCCTGCATCACAGCCATTCATCAAAACCATAGGATACTTCCCCCTATTGTTATATCCCATGGAAGGATCCGAAGCTAAGCCAATTTCAATATCGATCACAGTCGGAGCGGCATGACCGAAAAAAGTCAGTAAACTTACGCCATTATTAACGTCTGAGGAAACGTCAATCAGCTCAACTGTTGAATTGGAACGTTTTCTATAGGTCTTCACATTCCCCCCAAGAAACGGTCCCTCTGCAATATTTTTAAAACCATTCAGGAAATTGAAAAACCTTTCTAATTCAAAGGCACTGATCCCTCCACTCAGATGGACAATTTCTTTCTGCCAATCCTCTGTTGCCCCCAAAGCATCTTTTTCCCTTGCCTTTTCCAGATAATTGCTCACATCCTGTGGCGTTCTCGCAGGAATACGACCTATCGCCAAGGCGGGGACAAGAGGATTTGCCGGATCTAACCCTATTGCATAATTATTGTCCGCATAAGGATAACCCGCAGGTGGAATCAAGTCCTGAAAAACAAATGCTGAAGGATTATGACGGTAGAAATATGTCACATTATTCAGTCTCGTCGTACTGTACATCCCCATAGCCCTACCGATCAAGAAAAGATATTCGGGCCTATGTCTTGGATAATATTCCTTCAAAAAATCGTAAATTCCCAAAGGCGTTTTCTCACCAAACGAAAATTGATCATACAGTTCGTCAATATTGATGGAAAGGGTATCATAAGCCCCTCCATCATTAGATGCCCTATATTCAGCATAAGCTTTCACAGGATCGGGGTGTATATTGGATTGCCTTCTAAGGTTCCTATGGGTAAGGATAAGGTAGTCAGCAGGAATATTAAGCAGATTCCTAAATCTAACGGACTGAATCCCTGTGACCTCTTTGATGTTCAAGCGGTTTTCAAACCAAACTTTGCTATTCCCAGACCCAACACCAGCCTTGAATCGTACCCTATTCCCTGTTTTTTCAACTGGTATTCGAATGGGGTTAGCCGGGTCAGTAATTTCATAAGCCACATAGTTGGACAGCATATTATCCATCTGAATGGTTGATTCCCCCTGATCAATCATGAAGATTTCTGAATCTATGTCTCCATTACTCACTTTCCTTGGATAAGTGATCCTGACGTAAGCTACAGAAATATTATCAACATTCTCGGGCCCCACAGAAGATACCCTTACACTGATACTGCCCTGAGGATTAAAATCAGTTAAATCAATCAGAATCTCCTCATCCAAAACCTCATAGTTACGGTATTCATATCGCGCGACCTCCCGCAAACTTCCGATGGTAGCACCCACTGAAACCACGGTCACATGCGGGTTTTCAGACCTTCCCGTCAAACCTATTTCCAGTTTGGCTTGCCCTGTATTCGAGATTTCTCCCAAAGAAGTGAAAGGGACTGTTCTAGGGGAAGCTTTGGTAACTGGTGGACTCATCCAACCCTGCCCCTGCTCAAACTCTGCCAGCCTTACCCCAGGGAAATATACCATTCCAAGGTTGTACTGATCTGAAAATACGGTCAATCTTTCAGTTTGGTAATTTTCAACGACTGGGTCATTTTCTAAAGAACTCCCTCTTGCTGCCATCCTCTTTCCATTCACACCAGGGGTAATCGTCAGAAAAAATGCAGTAGTGTCATTGTGTTGGTTGTACATTTTATTGCCAACATGCGAGGGGTTCCTGAATAATTTGGAATCTAGTGTCCCATCATTTCTCTTTCCATAGAAATCAATGAAGTCATTGACATCAAACTTCCCATCTTGTTCGCCTTCTACATGAATGGCAACTTCCTCTCCCCTATGATACATCCGGATATTTCTTGGATCCAAGGTGTTTGGATTGATGCCAGCAGATGACAATGCCGCAAAATTAATCCTATGAACACCATCTGTCGCTGTTGGAATTTTATAATAAGTGCGGCTATAATCTATCCATCCTGCCTGTCCATAAGCAAGAAACCCTATAAGGCTTAGCACTAACGATATGGTAAGTTTTTTTCCCATTTAATACTCCCAACCTTTGTTCAATCTAAACTTTGCATCATTTTCCTGTAGACTCACTTTCACACTGATCACGTGAGAATAAGGTGTCTGGGACACGCCACCGATATCAGATAAAGCATAATCAATATGAAATTTTTCATTCAGGAAAACCCCTACCCCAAAACTTGGTTTCCAAGCCATCTGAAAGGTATTATCAAAATCCCTAATTCTTTGAACATTACTACCCCCAGCTCTTAAAAACACTAAATTTTTATATCCTGCCTCCAATCCCAGCCGGGGATCAAAACTGACTATATTGGTTCTTAAGATTGTATTTCTTTTCCCATCAAATGTGAAATCAAGATCCAACACACCCTGCACCCTTATATTCTCCCCGAACTCCACATCTCTTGTAACGCTGAAGATGGCCCTTGGCAATGTGAGCTCAATAGAATTGACCGGGATTTGATTATTGGTCTGGGCATAAATATCCCTTACCATCTCCGCATTATGAAACCAGGCATTGAAAGTACTGGTCACATCTCTCAACATAAACCCAAACCTCCATTCGTCCAATAGGTAAATGCCACCCAAATCTAATCCAAATCCCCAAGCTTGGGCAAATTTACCCACGTTCCTGTGTATGATTTTTGCATTGCCACCGATCTTAAAGTTATCACTGACGTCTTTTGCGTAGGAAAGCAATAAGGCATAATCTGCTGCATTGAAAAACTGAATATTATTATAATTCAAAGCGCCATTCGCATCATAAAGAAACCTTGTGTCCGGAATATCATCTACCCCAAATCGGATCAAGGAAACCCCAATCTGATTATCCGCATCAATACTGGTTGTGTACCCCAGATAATCAAACTTGGCAATTCCGGCAAAATACTCGGCATGCATCAGGGAGAATTCATGTTTGTGCTTGACTGCTAAAAGTCCTGCCGGATTCCAATAGGCTGCGGTCACATCCTTTACTGAGGAAACCTGCGCACCACCCATAGCCAAAGCCCGCGCTCCGATTCCAATATTGAGAAATTCATTGGAATACTTGGGCGCAATGGTTTGGGCACTAAGACCAAAACTTAGTGAGAAAAAAATAAAACCGACAAAAACCCTGAAAATGAACATGTACTATGCTTAATTCACCAATGCAAAGTAAAAATAATTACTTAAGTATTTACCAGATTTTCTAAAAAATGAGGAGTTAAATACTGTACTCCTATGTACACTTCCGAACAGTTATCTGTCCATTCGGATCACATATCACATTTCCAAAAAGGTTAAATGCATGTTGGTTTTAAAAAAAATCCTTTTGCCACAAAATCTTGTAAAATGGCTTTATTTGAAAAAAAACAAAGATTTTAAAAAAAAATCATCAGATTAAGGTACCTTTTTATATCTACAATGCTTGTAATACAAGGTAGCTTTTTAGACTTTGGTATAGTTTTTCTTTAAATCTGGTATAACAGGGTCTGGATTTAGACCTGAAGAAGTAGCAGAAACAAGATAAACACTAAAAAATATGAATGCTTCAAACACCCAAGTGCAGATGCGGAAAGGCCTTTTGGAATTTTGCATTTTGCACATCATCGCCAGAGGAGAAGTGTATGCCTCTGACATGATCGATGAACTGACCGAAGCCAAAATGATTGTTGTAGAGGGAACTCTATATCCCTTATTGCAAAGGTTGAAAAATGCCTCTTTGGTTTCTTATAGATGGGCCGAATCAGAATCCGGTCCTCCTAGAAAGTACTACACTATCACAGAGGAAGGGAAAGAATTCCTGAACACGTTGAACGAAACATGGGAATCTCTTGTGAAATCCACCCAATTGATCACCTCTAAGAAATAAAAACATGAAAAAGACCATCAGTATCAATATCAGCGGCATCCTTTTTCACATTGAAGAGGATGGCTACGCTACCCTGAAAAAATACCTTGAATCTATCAACAGGCATTTTTCACATTATGAAGATAACCAGGAGATCATTTCTGATATAGAAAATAGAATTGCTGAAATATTCCTCAGCAACCTTAAAAACAATAAGCAGGTAATCACTGCCGAAAACGTCAACAGCCTGATAGAGAAAATGGGCACCATTGCAGATTTCAAAGCTGTTGAGCAGGATGATGAGCCAATTCAGGAAGAAAATGCAGGAAAAGACCCTGACTATTATAAATACATAACCCCTCCTGGACAAGATATCAAAGGCTACAAAAAGCTGACAAGACTGGAGAGCAGAAAAATCTTAGGAGGTGTTTGCGCGGGTCTGGCACATTACCTAGCTATTGACCCTCTGTGGACAAGGCTTGTTGCTTTGTTACTCCTTTTCAGTGGCAAATTGAATTTCGGAAAAGCGCCTTGGGAGTTTTTGCCTTGGAATTTGGATTTCTCTTTCTCTCTAGGTATCTGGGCATTGATTGCCTATATAGTGCTATGGGTAATTTTACCAGTCTCTTATGAGGAGCCTGAAGATAAAAACATCAAAAAGCTCTATAGAAACCCAGATGACAAGACCTTGGGAGGAGTTGCAAGCGGACTAGCTGCTTATTTTAATGTGGAAGTGATCTGGGTGAGGCTCTTGTTCATCGGGTTGATCTTCGCCGGCGGAGCAGGTTTTGTGATCTATCTTATCTTATGGATCATCACTCCTCAGGCAAAATCTATAACAGAAAGAATCCAAATGAAAGGTGGCGCAATCACTTTGGACAATATTGAAACCACTATAAAAGAAAACATGAACCCTTTACCTGCAAAGGAGGAAAGTCAGGCAAGGAAAATCTTATTGGCCCCTTTCAGATTTCTGGGAAAAGTCATTGACAGTTTGGGTACCGCATTAGGACCATTTGGGTTGTTCTTATTGGCAGTCATCCGGGTGTTCTTCGGTCTGATCGTTTCCTTGGTGGGCATGTCCCTCACCATAGCGCCTATACTTATGTTGGGGGTGTACTTCGGGATGTTACCATCCAATATGGGTGAAGCGGCTGTAGTATTTGACAATATCCCTGCTGATTGGATCAGTGATATCATGCCAAGTTGGTTGGCCATTGCTATAGCTGCCGCAATCATGATTCCCGGTTTGGTTATTCTCCTTTTGGGTATCAGTGTGATCATCAAAAAAAGTATCATTGACGGAAGATTCGGATTGGTCATTTTGGGCTTATGGTTACTGAGCATCGGTGTGGCAGCATTCCAAGTACCTAAAGTAGTCTCTCAATTCAAGACAGAAGCAGTTCATACAGTTGATGAAACGCTTGGCCTCTCTCAAGGAACCATGATATTGAAATCAGAAGCCAACATCCCCTCTAATCAAGGCGTGTTTGACATGGTAAGCCTGGAACTAACAGGTATTGACGGAGAAGAGGTTATCTTGGTCCAAAATTTCAAATCTAGAGGAAAAGGCCATGCAGAGGCCATGAAAAATGCACAGGGCATATCCTACAGTTATACAGTGACTGATTCCATCCTAACCTTCGACAGAAGTATTGACCTTAGCCAAATGGAAAAATTCAGGGGACAAAACCTTAACCTCAGCCTTGAAATTCCATACAACAGACCTTTCGTCTTGGACAAGTCAATTCTACCGATTATCCGAAATACCCTTTATAAAAACGGTTACAAAACCAGGGATGTTAACTCCAAAAACCACTGGGTATTCAATGAAGACGGCTTATTCTGTCTGACTTGTACCTCTTTGGAAGAGCTATCTAAAGCAGATAGCCTATCTAGGCAAATGTTCGAAACTTATTACTTCATGAAATAAGTAAGTCTCCTTTATACTCAATTCCAGGCAGGCATAGAAAATTATGCCTGCCTTCTTTTTTTATCCAAGACTAAAATATAATAGTATACAATTAAGTTGTATTTTTAATTAGAAATAAATCCAAAATGACATGCAAGTAAAAGTTAAATTTTTGGGAGGGGCTAAGACTGTAACAGGTTCCAGGTATTTATTGGAATTTGACCATCAAAAAATCCTGGTTGACTGTGGCCTTTTCCAAGGTTTGAAAGAGTATAGACTTCGAAATTGGGACAAATTCCCGATCGATCCATCAGAAATCGATCTCATCGTCCTCACCCACGCACATATCGACCATAGCGGATACTTACCCAAGTTGGTAAAAGAAGGATTCGATGGACCAATATATTGCACCTTCCCAACTGAAGAACTGGTCCGTATTTTATTATTGGATTCAGGAAAATTGCAGGAAGAAGAGGCTGCTTATGCCCAAAAGAAAGGTTATTCAAGACACGAAAAACCTTTGCCGCTTTACACTATTGAAGATGCAGAAAGGGTCTTTCCTCTCCTTAATCCTATCGAAATGGAGGAGGAATTCAAACTGAATGAAAACCTATCACTTACTTTCTACAATGCAGGCCATATTCTTGGGGCAGCAATTGCCAAAATCAAAGTAAAAGGACATAATCAGGAGAAGAAACTCATATTCTCTGGTGATTTGGGAAGATACAAAGACCCCATAATGCACGCTCCCGTCAGAATCCCATTTGCGGATGTACTGTTTATGGAATCTACTTATGGCAACAGGAAGCAAAGCCAACAAAATCCAATGGAAGAATTGGCACGAGCGATCAGGGAAACATTTCGCAATGGCGGTGTTTCTATCATCCCAGCATTTGCTGTGGGAAGAACCCAAATGATCCTGTATTACCTACACCTTTTACTCCAAAAAGGAAAAATTCCGGACATCCCTATTTACGTCGATAGCCCAATGGCCATAGATGTCACCAAACTTTACAAAAGATTCCACCCCTACCACAGGCTTGGACCTGTGATTGACGAGGAAGGCAGTAACCCATTCCAACATCCAAAACTGCACTATTACCAAACGCAGGAAGCTTCTATGTCCCTTAATGCTTTAAGAGGAGATGCCATCATCATTTCTGCAAGCGGCATGGCTACTGGGGGAAGGGTTTTGCACCATCTTTACAACCGACTACCCAATGAACAGGACAGCTTTATTTTTGTTGGTTACCAAGCTGAAGGGACAAGGGGACGAAAACTGATTGACGGCGATCCCATTTCAAGAATGTACGGCATCGATATTCAGGTCAAATCAAAAATCTATTATATAGAGGGCATGTCGGCCCATGCTGACCAGGATGAATTGATGGAATGGGCTGAAGGTTTCGCTTCCAAACCTAAATTAGCTTTCATGATACATGGAGAAAAGGAAGCATCAGAAGGCCTTTCTAACCGACTTGAGCAGGAGCTTGGTTGGCATACAATCATACCGGAATACCTAGAAAGCTTTGTACTTTTTGATGGTATTTAATCAAAAAACATCTTTCAAAAATGACGCGAAACATTCTCAAATTTAAAAGCTCCGTTAAGATTAAAACCTAAGTACCCAAAATAATCCTCCCTGATCTTGGATGGCTTCTGCCTTTTCAAAATCAGGGAGTTTCCTTAATATCTTAAACATTGATCACAATTTTCAGATAAGCGCATCCCACAATATCTCCACCGGATGCTTGGCTTTTTTACCTGTCCCGTCTGCTATTTGATGCCTGCAGGAAGTACCCGGAGCCGCGATGAGGCAACTTTCCTTAGCCTCTCTGACAGCTGGAAAAAGTACCATTTCCCCAATCTGCATACTCAGGTCATAATGCTCTTCTTCATATCCAAAAGATCCGGCCATTCCGCAACATCCGGATGGAATGATGTCAACTGAGTAATGCGCTGGCAGACTTAGCATTTTCTGTGTCCAAGTCAATGAAGAAAGTGCTTTCTGATGACAATGCCCATGAAGTTTAATATGTTTACTCTCTTTTGTAAAAGACTCAGGTGTAATATTGCCTGCAGCTATTTCTCTTCCAAGAAACTCATCAATCAAAAGTGTGTGAAATTTAAGCTTCTTCGCCGCATCAACAAGGTCTTGACTGACAAGTCGGGGGTATTCATCCCTGAAACTTAAGATTGCAGATGGTTCAATTCCTACAAGAGGAGTATTCCCATCGATGATATCCTTGAAAATCTTCACATTGGCATCCGCATGTTTCTTAGTTTTTTCCAATAGCCCTTTGGAAAGTGCAGATCTTCCACTCTCCTGATGGTCTACCAATTTCACCTCATAACCAAGCTTTCGGAGAAGCTTGATAGCTTTAATGCCGATTTCTGTGTCGTTAAAGTTGGTAAATTCATCCACAAAGAGATAGAGGCTTTTAATAACAGGCTTTTGAACCGGATATTTATCACTGTTCTTTTTAAACCATGACACCAAACTCTCTTTACTTACTTCAGGAAGATTTCTTTTTGAGGCAACACCTAAAACAGCCTTCATAAGACCACTTGTCAGGCTATTCCCCAAGGCAAAATTTGAAAGTCCCGGCGCCAAAGACGCAAGCTTATTCAGGTCATTGATATGGGCAAAAGCTTTGGATCTTAATGGAACACCATTCGTCTTCTGGTATTGGTAAAGAAACTCTGCCTTCATTGAGGCCATGTCAACATTTGAAGGGCACTCTGCAGTACAGCCTTTACAAGAAAGGCACAAATCCAGCGCTTCCTTGATTTCAGGATGGTCAAAGGCGTTTGGTTGTTGGTTTTTGGTCAAAAATTCCCTCAACACATTTGCCCTACCCCTAGTGGTATCCCTTTCATTTCTTGATGCCTGATAGCTGGGACACATCGTACCACCTGAGGCAGGTAATTTTCTACAATCTCCCGAACCATTGCATTTTTCCGCCAAACGGAGAATACCTCCTACATGTGAAAAATCCATCAGGGTGTCCTGTTCAGGGGTAACCATATCCGCTTCGTAACGAAGGGAAGAATTCATTGGAGCTGTGTCTACGATTTTTCCAGGATTAAAAATATTGTTGGGATCCCAGGTATATTTAATCCTTCGAAATAACTGATAATTCTCCTCTCCCACCATCAATGGAATAAACGGGGCACGCACACGCCCATCCCCATGTTCACCACTTAAAGACCCATTGTATTTCTTGACAAGTTTGGCCACATCTAGGGAAATCTTATAAAATTCTTCTTGATCTTCTTTCTTTTTCAAATCCAAAATAGGCCTTAGATGTATCTCTCCTGCACCGGCATGGGCATAATGAACAGGCTCCTGACCATAAGCCTCCATCATTTTATCAAATTCATCAATATAATCAGCCAAATCTTCAATATCCACAGCTGTATCTTCGATACAGGCCACTGCCTTTCTGTCTCCCGGAATATTGGCTAATAAACCTAATCCCGCGCTCCTTAAAGCCCAGGCAGATTTTGTCTTATCCGGTCCAATAACAGGATACGCATATCCCAATCCCGCCTCTTTTAGATCAGCTATTAACCTTTCCCCTTTTTCCCTTGCTATTGCTTCCGTTTTACCGGTAAACTCAATCATTAGCAAAGCCATAGGATCTCCTTCTACAAAATATCTGTTTTTGTTGTATTCCAGACTTTCTTTTGTACAGTCCAGAATTATTTTATCCATCAGCTCCACCGCAGTAGCAGGGTGCTTCATCGCAACCTGAGCTGCCTTCATGCTTTGGTGGATAGACTCAAAATGTGCTGCAACAACTATCTCTACCGGATCTGGGAGAGGATCAAGCGCTATTTTGATTTCAGTTGTAAATGCCAAAGTCCCTTCCGATCCTGACAAAAGCTTGCAAAAATTAAACTTCCCTCCCCCTTCTGTGAAAATTTCAGACTCCAGCATTGCATCTACAGCATATCCGGTATTCCTACGATGAATGGATTTCTTGGGGAAATTTTCACGGATCTGATCTTGGTTCTCCGGAACAGACAGCTCATTTTTCAGGTGACGGTAAACATTACCTTCTAAGGAGTCAAGCAAACATTTCTTCTCGAATTCTCTTTTTGTAAGCTCCCCAAATACCACTTCCGAGCCGTCGCTCAAAAAAGTTTTTAACTCTAGTACCTTATCCCTAGTCGTTCCATAAACTATAGATGTTGTTCCGGAAGAATTATTTCCTACCATCCCTCCGATCATAGCCCTGTTTGCAGTAGAGGTAATGGGACTAAAAAAAAGTCCATGAGGTTTCAAATACCTGTTGAGTTCATCCCGTATAACTCCTGGTTGCACCCTGACCCATCGCTCTTCCTTGTTGAATTCTATGATCTCCGTAAAAGATCTGGACACATCCACCACAATACCATTACCGACACACTGACCTGCCAAGGAGGTACCAGCTGTTCTGGGAATCAATGAAGTGCCATAATCTCTAGCGAAAAAAATCAGTTTTTGAATATCACGCCCATTTTTGGGGAAAGCAACCGCCAATGGCATTTCCCTGTAAACTGAAGCATCTGTAGCATATAGGGTTTTGGTGAGAGAATCATATTTTAATTCTCCTTCCAACTCTTTTGCTAAATTCTGCAAATAAGGCAATAGGTTAGGTTGAGTTGAGGTCATAAGACAAAAATAAAGATTAGAACCAAGCTTTGAACAGCATTGGAAAAATAATTAACAACTATGACCGCTTAAACCCAATTTGAGACTTTCGAAATCAAAAAGACTGTTATTCAATCGCATTTTAATAAAGTGTCGGTTTTGTTGATAAAAACGCAAATCAGAATACAAAATATTCACAAAGCCTATTATCACATCTCAGACTTTTTAAGTTGCACATAAGAAAATTATAATAACCATATTTTGTAATAAATATAATTATCGCTATTTTAGTTGTATGGCAGGTGGAACTTCAGGTTTTAATATGATTCAATCATCCAAAGACAATCGGAGCATCAGGACTAGCAGGTCCATGATGGCTGATAACCCCTATCTGACTCCAAATTCCCCTATATTAAATAGAAATCCAGAACATTACGATGAAATGATTGCCGAAAGATTCGATAGAAAAGAACAATACAACCAAAGCAATAAACTGGTTTTGTTTATTTTCGGCGTGATGGTGGTTTTGGCGATTTCATTATTTTTTATCTAATCCGAACTTTTCAAAAAAAAAATACAACCTGAAAGGTATTCCCTATATCGGTCACTTTTTCCTCTTATTCTTTCAATTCAAAAAATCATCCTAAGTTTCCTAAGCACTACTTAGAAGGCCAATCTCTCTGAAACATCCCAATTCATTATATTGCGGAAAATTTAAGTCCTATGTTCTTCTATCTCTCGCAATTTCTGAGTTTTTTGATGATGCCATTGACCATTGTAATGGTTTTGATCATAGGAGGGTTCTTTTTGTCCAAAAAACCTCTCGGAAAACGATTGATGTTGGCAGGAATTATATTGCTGCTATTTTTCTCCAATCAATTCATCTCTAACCTAGCTATGAAGCTATGGGAACCCGATTTCAAAATCATCAAGGATCTTCCGAATTACGAAGTGGGAATTGTACTGACCGGAGTCACAAACTTGAGCAAGACTGCCTATGACCGTACCTTTTTCAACAAAGGCGCAGATCGAGCCACACATGCAGTCCAGCTTTATAAACTTGGAAAGATCCAAAAGATCCTGATCACTGGAGGGCAGGGTCTCGACCCGGTCAATCCCAATACAGAAGCGGAATTATTACGTGATTTTATGATGATCGCTGGCGTTGAGGAAAATGATATTATTGTAGAAAACCAAGCGAAAAACACTTATCAAAATGCTGTTTTTTCACTTAAAACATTGAATGATAAAGGTTACAGCTCTGAAAATGAAAAATACCTGCTCATTACCTCAGCATTTCACATGAAAAGAGCAAAAGGCTGCTTTAACAAAGTAGGCCTAGACACCGACACCTTTCCTGTAGACTACTATGCTGAAGATATTAAGTTCAACATTCCTCTGCTTCTGTATCCAGACCCAAATGCCATCTTTTTATGGCACAAATTATTTAAGGAATGGATCGGTATCGTTATGTATAAACTTGCAGGCTATCTATAACCTTCAACAAAAAAGTGCTGATTGATTTTCAGCACTTTCTTCTATTTACCAGGTAGTCGATTTTAATTTCGGAAATGCTCTGATAATATCAGACAAACTGATCTGCCCTATAAGTCGGCCATCCTTCAACACTGGAAATCTTCTTATTTTCAGCTCAAGAAATTTTTGCGCTGCATCAAAAATTGACATTTCAGGAGATAAAGTGATGACATCTTCAGTCATATGTTCTGCTACTTTTCCTGGGAATTTGGGTGTATTGGAATATTTTCCCTTGATGATTTCCTTTAGACAATCCACCTCTGAAATAATCCCTACCAATTGTCCATCTCCATTGACGACAGGAGCTCCGGAAATTTTCCTTTGTGTAAGCATATCCAATACATGGTCGATAGAATCCTCCGGCCTAAAAACAATCAGGTTTGTACTCATATGGTCTTTGACCAAGACCGGGGAAGCTGTTTTTTTGGGTTCTACAACCCTAACTCCTTGAAAACTTTTCACCATAGCAATTTTGATTTAACATGAGCTTAATAATTTAGCCAAAAATAAAATGAAATCAAAATTTTACATCAACACTATTGAATTAACCACATGATTTTTATCGATAAAACAAATAAAAGCAAACTTTAAATAATGAATTAAATCAATTTTCAAAATCATTCTCCAAAATCAAAAATGGAACCCAATCCACGGGAGGAAAAGCATACCTTGTTTTAAAGTCAAAACTCCCCAAAACCAAATCCTTTTTTCCATCCCCATTCACATCTCCTTTGTTGATTGTCAGTAAAGACCATTTCCCTAATTCTGGAAACCTCTTAACTTTAAAGTCGAATTCGGACAATTGTTCAAAAAACAAGAAATTCTCCAAGAGTTCATTTTGCTTGTCAGGGAAATGTGAGATAACAGCGATATCATTTTTATTTTCTCCTGAAAATGAACCTGCCACCAATGCGCTTGCACCGTACATCGGATAAAAATAAGTCTCCTCAAATTGATTTTTCCCATTATTCTTAAAAATGCGAACACCGTGATAAGGCTTCAAAATCGGAGAAAGGTCGGCATTATCCCCATTTACTAAAACAATATCCTTAAACCCATCTCCATCAATATCAATCCACTCAAAATCGGAACTTCCGAAAACAGGATGAAAAGACAACCACGTATTTTCTTTAAAATTACCATTGCCCTGATTCAGATAAGCAAATACGCCTTCCTTCGCCTGGGTCATCAACACAATAATATCCAATAAACCGTCCCCGTTGACGTCGTCTAAAAAAGTCTTTCTGGCACCGGGCCTATTGTTCAGAACATGTTCCTTATATCCTGAGGTGGTCTTTTCAAACCAAACCAAACTACCTATGTGATGACCGAAATTGCAAACCACAATATCTTCTTCTCCATTCCCACTTAAATCCCCAAAAGAAAAATGCACAGGTCTCCTCAAACTATCAAGCATTATAGACTCTGAGGCTTCGGCTGAGAAAGCATTCATCTGACCAATAGCAAAATTAGAAGGATCCATAAACCCCATGGTCAACAGATCAAAAGCTCCATTATGCCTAAATCTAATACTTGAGGCAGGTGAGGGAATTCGAAGGGAATCCAAAATTTTAAAAGATTTTGAATCAATCTTAAACAATTGGTTATGCCTGTCTCCAACAAAAATCACTTGTGAATCCTCATGAACTTCAGTCAGAGTAGTTAAACTCGGTCTTTTTTCCCCATAATCAGGCACTCTCAGAGAAAATTCATCCAAATTCAATAAATCTTGACTGGAAAGATCTATCACCGGTAATTTTTCCGGCGCATGCGAAAGGTAAAAATCCTCAATCAAATCCCATTCTGATTGATTGATCAACGTTTCTGAAGCATATATACCCTCAGGCGCATCATTATCCTCCCCCACAGCAACGCCAAAATCTTCGGCATTGATCAAGCCTAAGCGTCTTCTCATATCAGGCAAAACGGAAGTTTTCCATGTGATTTGATCTAATAAGGAAGGGTCGGGTTTAATGTGGCAGACAGCACAATAGGCATTTGAAAGAGCTTCACCCGTCAATTCCAATGAACTGACATTCAATTGTTTAATTTGCTCAAAATCATCTTTAGTCTCTTGGGAACTAGAAGCACACCCAATAAAAAAAAGAAAAGCCAAAAGGCTGATAAAAATTCGAAAATACATATCAAACAGATTTAATCTTGTTGACAATATTACGAATTCTTCATTGTGTGAGTTTTACATTTTGATAAAAGGAAAAATACCACTTTGAATGCATTAAATCAACTTATTCAACTAATCTTTTCGAAATTATTTGATACACATTCACCTAAGTATACTCACATATATTTCAAAAACTCCTGTACGGAATCTGCATCAATGGTGAGCACTTGCCTGAACGCATTCGGATCATTAGAGAGTGATACTTTTTCATGAAAATACTGACTTGCAGTAGGCCTGAATGACTTACAACTTGCATGCACCTCCTTCAGCAATCCTGTTTGTTTTAAAACAGGTAAATGCCTTGCCATCAGCCCTGCTCCTGGCATGATAATAATCCTTCCAGCCACTTGCTTCAAATACGTAACAATTTTGCCAATACCAAGATCCACATTATTTTCTCCTCCTGAAGTTAAGATCCTTTTAAACCCACAGGCAATAATATCTTCCAATGCTTGTGCCTTATCCACAGCAATATCGAATGCCCGGTGAAAAGTACATGGTAAATCCCCCGCTTCACTGATCAATTTTTTACAAGCCTCCAAGTCCACCTGACCTTGAGGATTCAAAACCCCAAAAACAAAGCCATCCGCTCCAAGAGATTTCAAAATGCTGATATCCATCCTCATGACTTCCAGCTCTTCAGGTGTATATACAAAGTCCCCTCCTCGTGGTCTGATCATGACAAAAACAGGAATCTTAAGACTCTCTTTTAAATACTGAAGGGCACCAGCTGAGGGGGTCTCTCCTCCTTCTCCAAAATCTGAACATAATTCCAGGCGATGCACCCCAAACTTTTCAGCCTGAATCGCTGCTTCAATCGTAAATACCGGAGCCTCAAGAATCATGGTGACTTATAATTTGTAGGTAGCGTTTAACAAATTTCCACCACCGCTATGGTGCATTGCGTAAGTAAAACCCTGTTGAACAGCATAAGCCCCATATTCACCCTCCTTGTTAATGGCTAAAAATCCAGCTTGAATATCTTTGATATCCTTAGAATTCTTGGCTATCAATCTTATCACCGCCTCCTCACATGCTTCCTGAGGTGTACGGCCTTGGCGCATCAATTCTACAATCAGAAAACTCCCGCAAATCCTGATAATCGACTCGCCCAATCCCGTTGCGGTTGCAGCACCTACTTCATCATCTACATAGAGACCTGCCCCAATTATTGGACTGTCCCCAACCCTTCCGTGCATTTTATAAGCCAATCCTGAGGTGGTGCAGGATCCTGCTAATTTGCCATCAGGACCCAATGCGATCATGCCAATGGTATCATGGTTTTCAATATTCACAATCGGCTTGTACCTGGATTCCACTTTCCACTCTTCATACAATTCTTTGGCTTTAGGACTTAACTCCTCTTTCTCCATTGGAAAACCTTGCTCAATGGCAAACTGCCTCGCACCTTCACCAGCCAACATCACATGCGGTGTCTCTTCCATCACTTTTCTGGCCAGAGAAATAGGATGCCTGACCTGTCTGACAAACGCCACAGACCCACAGGAACCATCACCCTTCATGATAGATGCATCCAAGGTAGGGATTCCTTCTCTATCCGGTAAACCCTGAAGGCCAACCGACAAATTATCCATGTCCAACTCAGTTACTTTCACACCTTCTTCAACGGCTGAAACCAGATTACCTGTCTCCATCAACACTTCCCAAGCCTTATCATTTGCCGGCATCCCGTGATCCCAAGTGGAAAGGATTAAGGGTTTGAATTTTTCACCGGAATTTTTTTGCCCAGGCTCGGCACAGGAAGTAATGATACTGCCCGGCAATAGCAAGGTGGTGGAAGCAAGTGTCTTCTTCAGAAAAGAACGTCTATTAGACATTTCGATCAAATTTGGGTCAAACATATGGAAAGGATAATTCAATGATTCAATATTCAAAAAAAATCGCAGATTAGGGTTTTCTTTTCTTAATTTTTTACAAAAGTCGAAAAACAAAACTAAATTCAGGGATTGATAATTTTACCTTCTACGCAAATGAGACCATATATTTTAGCTGAAAACAACTGGAAAAACCTCAAGGACGAAAGATTTGAACTGGCGGTATTGCCTTGGGGAGCCACGGAAGCGCACAATTACCACATGCCTTATGGTACGGATATTTTCGAAGCAGATGCCATTGCTGCAGGTGCTGGAAAGTTTGCTTGGGAAAAAGGAAGTAAGGTCATCATTTTACCTACTATCCCTTTTGGGGTAAACACCGGTCAAAGTGATATTTACCTGGATATCAACATGAATCCAAGCACCCAATTTGCTATCCTTAAAGATATCCTGACTGTACTTGATAGACAGGGGGTCAAAAAATTCCTCATCGTCAACAGTCATGGGGGAAATGATTTCAAAACAATGTTAAGGGAACTAGGCATCATATTTCCGGAAATGCTCCTAATGACCTGCAACTGGTTCCAGGCTTTGGACAAAAAACTTTATTTCGAAGAAGAAGGAGATCATGCAGATGAAATGGAAACGAGTTTGATCATGTATCTTCATCCCCAATTGATCCTCCCTCTTGAAGAAGCTGGTGATGGCAAGGAAAAAAAGTCGGTAATTCCAGGTTTACAGGAAAAATGGGCTTGGGCAGAAAGAAAATGGTCACAAGTCACTGAAGACACAGGGATCGGAAACCCTAAAAAATCCAACCCCGATAAAGGCAAGAAATACTTTGAAGATGTCTGCAAGAAAGTAGGGCAGTTGATGGTGGATATTTGCAATGCAGACACGACCCAGCTTTACAAGTAAGTCACCAACAATGATAGAATAGCTCCTGTATAAAAACCCCTCTATACAGGAGCTATTCAAATTAATAAGCTAAGTCAACTACATTACCGCTATAATCCACTCCTTTCAGACTTTGGATGTTGGCAGGCAACACCACTGAAGCTTTTGAATTTGAAATAAAACCTGACCGGTTATTTACTTCCAGCCTGTGGGTTTTACCATCCGGTGACCCTATCAACAAGGTATGAATATGTGGTTCGGGTTGGTAGACTTTTCCAACCTTGCCAGAAGTTGCTTGATGCATCAATAGCCTACCTCTATTCTGTGTTGAAAGAAAAATAGGCTTTCCATTTGATCCCATTATAACAGCCATTGATTTTGCATCTCCGGAAACCACAAATCCACTATCAACAGACCTAACAGGATCAAAATTCCCGTCTCCCTGTCCTAAAAGGACAAGTCCTGTAAATGCATCATATCTACCTGAAAAGACCTCATTGCCATAATCATTGCCCAGCATCATTATGTCCAAATTACCATCTCCATTAATATCTTCTACAACCATCCCATTCACAGGTGCTATTTGGGCCAATAAAGGCAATGCATGAACTTTAAACTTTCCTCCTCCAAGATTTTCCACATAACTTGTCCTGTCATAATTCCCCTTCAACTTCAGGGCTCCTTCCAATTCCGCAGGAGTAAATAAGGATTCCTCAGTAATCCTGGCAAACTCTTTATATCGGGAAAACTTCCTCCTGAACAAGGTGCTTTGACCATAAAGGTCATCCCAATAATGTGCAGGAACAGAAATATATTGGCCTGCATTATCTTTGAAATAGGTAAATATAACAGGATCTATACTCTTATTTCCGTCAAAGTCTTTTCCATAAACTGTCACGGGCCTTTCTGCTGAAGGATGGTAATAATTGTTTGCTCCCAAATTCCCTACGACATAATCCATGTCACCATCTCCATCAAAATCCCCCGACACGACACTGTTCCACCAACCTAAATAGTTTTCCAAACCTGAATTTGATGATCTTTCAAACCTCCCTCCAGTATTTCGGAAAATGGTTATCGGCATCAACTCCCCTACGACCATCAAATCCACCAATCCATCATTATCTACATCAGTCCAAAGCGCATCCATCACCATACCAACATTCCTTAAGCCAGGGGCTATCTCATCTGTGATATCCTCCAACTTTCCATTGTTGTTTTTAAAAATCACCGACTGTTCAGGCATAGGATACTGGGCAATAGGAGTTCTACCTCCCACAAACAAATCAACAAAACCATCTCCATCAAAGTCCGCTGCCCTGACCACAGTACCACTGGCCTTCAATTCAGACATCAAGCCTTCCCCTTTGGTAAAATTACCTTTCCCATCATTGAGGTAAATACGGTCTACATATTCATCTGCACCGGGGGCAAATTCAGCACTCCCTGACACCAAATAAAGATCTAAGTCTCCATCATTATCCAAGTCAAAAAGAACCATCCCCATTTCTTCAAAGCGCTTTTCTGCTTGGTTACTGAACATTTCTTTTCCTGCAAACTGCCCATTACTTTGCTGCATGTAGAGCATTGGGGAATTGCCAGCTGAACTTCCCACTATAAAATCTTCCAATCCATCCCCATTGATATCTCCCACAGTCAGACTTGGGCCAAACTGGGTCAGTTTATGAGGAAGCGTCCTTTGGACATTATAATCTATCTTATCCTCTTCCTGGTGCACATAATCCACCCCTAAATCAGAAGATATTTCTGCGATCATTGGCGTTGTTTTTCTTGGAGTGAATGGAAACTGCAGACTTGACAAGGATTGATCTTTGGCCTCCTTATAATCAATAGTTAAAACCTGATTGATCCCAATATCTTGTTTTTGTTGGTATTTGCCATCCTGCCAAAAAACTTCTATTGACTGCACTGCTTGATCACCCAATCCAAAATGAATCACATCCTCCACAGCTGACATATACCCTCTGGATACCTGTTGCTCATGGTAAAGAAATTCACCGTTGTCTAGCCTTAATGCCACCTTTGCGCCAATCCCCATCGGATTATTGGAATGCCCCTTCAATTTCACTCTCAAATAGTTAGGTACTGCTTTCCTCTGATTCAATTTATTCTCAAAAACAAAGGCAGGATCATTGATATTATTGACCACATAATCCAAGTCTCCATCACCATCTAAGTCAACAAAAACTGCTCCATTTGAAAAGGATGGTTTGTTCAATCCCCATTTATCCCCAATGTCATCAAAAGTCCAATCACCCTTATTTTGGTAAGCATAATTAGGGATTTTTACAATCGGAATTGAATCCAATAATTGTCTCACACTTGCCACGCTACCCACATCTGCCCTGTAATTCGCAAAGTCCTTATCCGTAATATCACGCGGGAATCCATTCGTGATCAACAAGTCCCTTTGACCATCATTGTCCATATCTACAAACAAGGGTGACCAAGACCAGTCGGTCTGGTAAACCCCAGCCAAGAAGCCGATTTCACTTGATGGAATACCAGGTCCATTTCCTACATGAAGCATATTCCTCACATGCTGGTACTCATAACCCCATTGTTCATTATTGATATAAGTCTGATAGGAGTTTTTGGAAATAGTAGTTTTTTTCCTAAAATTATTCTCTCCCAACATATCCAATGTGATGATATCCAAATACCCGTCATTATTGTAATCAGATATATCAGAACCCATGGAGAACATACTTTGGTGTCTGATATATTCCTTGGTTTTATTGGAAAAAGTACCGTCCTGATTATTGATATAAAGGATATCATTTGGGGTATAATCATTGGACACATAAATATCTAACCAACCATCCTGATTGATATCGGCCACAGCAAGGCCCAAACCAAAACCTTCAATGGTAATGCCTGCTTCAATTGTCACATTGGTAAAGGTACCGTCTCCATTGTTCTTATAAAGCCTATCATTATTGATGGCAGAACCATCCGTGATTTTCCCCCTGAAATTGGAAGGTGTTCCTTTGTACTGTTCATTATTAAGGACATACAGGTCTAAAAACCCATCATTATTATAATCAAAAAATGAAGCCATCATACTATTCCCGTCTTCAGCAATACCATATTGAGCTGCCAACTCTTTAAAATAAGGATGACCATCAGCATCAAGACCTTGATTCACAAAAAGCATATTGGCTCTTTTCGCTTTGTCCATATACATCGCAGCGCTGACATAAATATCAAGCCATCCGTCGCCATTAATATCAACTACGGTCACTCCTGTACTCCAGCGATCAGCTGATCCTGTACCAGAAGATTCCGTAATATCTTCAAACTTCAGATTTCCTTTATTGATATAAAGTTTATTGGAAACCTGATTACCGGTAAAATAGAGATCAGGTAAGCCGTCATTATTAAAATCACCAACAGCAACTCCTCCTCCATTAAAAATATATTCATCAGTCAAAATGTTAAAAGTATCTGTTTCGATAATTAAATTATTGAAAGAAATACCAGTATCATCTGGTGATCTAAGTTCAAATAGGGTATCGCTTTTTTTTGAACAGGAAAGAAAAGACAGCAATATGATCAGGGATAAACTGATAGATATCAGGGAAATTCTCATGGTTTATTAGTTCGATAGTAATGGGCTAAATTCAGCTCAAATTAAGACTAAATGGAAGAAAATAGAATTCTTTTGATGCAATTTTTTGGAGAAATTGAACTACGTTAAAAATACCTACTGCTATAAAAAAACAAAGAGATGGTTTTCACCATCTCTTTGAATTCATTTATATGATATTTTAGAAAATTAGAAACCAGGATTTTGGATCAATCTTCCACCCATCAAGTCAATTTGATTTTGAGGCAATGGAAGAAACTCATCTTTATTTGGTGTGAAAGAGGCTCCACCACCAAGTGCTGCCTGTAATATTGAACCATCCAAAGCAAAGTAGAAATCCAACTCAGCTTTAACAGTTCCCCATCTTACCAAATCATAGAATCTATGACCTTCCATACCCAATTCAAGCTTACGCTCAAATCTAACTGCATCTCTTGCTACATTAGCATCGGTCCAGGCGGTATTATAAGTGTCTACTACATAATTCGCTGCAGGAGTTCCATTAGCTCTCAACAAAGCAGAATTTTTTGCCCTTGTTCTCACCCTGTTCACCAATGTTCTGGCTGCTTCTAAGTTACCCAATTCAACTTCCGCTTCAGCAGCCATCAACAGTACATCTGCAAAGCGGATAATCATAAAGTTGATACCGGTGTAACCAGGAGTCCAAGAAGAGTTATCTAAGAAACCTCCATCTCTCTCTGCTAAACTCCAAACGTATTTCTTGGGAGCATAAGGACCTCCATTTGGTTGGTTACGGATCCAAGCAGCGCCTGGGTGATTACCATGATCCAAATAAGGAATCCCTCTTCTTCCAACAGTATGGTCCAATCTAGGATCCAAGTTTCCAGCATCTGGAGTAAATGCTGCATCCGCAGGAATACCTTGATCATTGGCAACCCTATTGGCAACTTGATTATAAGAACCATCCAACAAAGGCAAACCTTGCGCATTTGTTCTGAATGAGTTTACGAAAGTAAAACTTGGCTGGAAGAACCCACAACACCCAGCTGGACCTCCATTGTAAGGGAAGTTCAGGTCAAATTCAGGGTTTGCATTGTTCACGGAACCAGTTCCAGCAGCAGATTGATAAGCCCAGATTGACTCTTGGTGGTTATCATTAGCGCCACGGAACATATCATCATAATAAGGCACCAAACCGTATTGCAGGTTATTACTTGTCCTTCCGTTTGCAATCACATCATCAAAAACCTGCTTTGCTTCAGCATATTTCTTAGCGTAAAGCAAAACTTTACCCAAGTATGCTTTAGCAGCCCAAGAATTTACCCTACCTACCTGAGGTTGGGTGTTTGGCAAGTTAGCAGCAGCAAATCTGAATTCTGCCTCAATGTAAGGTAGCATCTCCTGATCATTGGTAATAGTCGCAAAAGCTTCTGTTCCATAGTCAACATCCTTATCCAAAATAGGAACTTTATTGAAATTCCTGTACAGTTGGAAATAGTAGTGTGCTTTTAGAAATCTTGCCTGAGCCTCAATTCCCAATGCTACAGCATCTGATACATCAGGACCTTTCTTATCTAATAATCTCAGAACATTATTCGCTCTCGCAACACCTTCGAAGTTACCATTCCAGTTTTCTTCGATAACATCAATGGTAGAGTTTGCTTCAAACCTTTGAATAGGGTTGATTGTCGCAAAGTCACCTGGGTCAGTACCCTTATTGGCATCACCACCTCTGATACTTCCCCAAACCCAGTTGGACGGAGATGCCATTCTTTGCGCTCTACCGTTTACCTGAGAATACGCAGCGATTAATGCTGCATCCAAGCCAGCTTGTGTTGTCAACTGAGCTTCTGACAACTGACCTACAGCCGGTACGTCTAGAAAATCATCACAACTTGTCGCAAACAGCATCATACTTGCTGTAAGAGTTGCTGCAATTTGAATTTTAAATCTTTTCATATTTCAATTATAACTTTATGAAATTTATGCACATAACATATTGTTTGATAGATTGTTTGCTTAGAAGCTCAGGTTAACACCGAACGTATAACTTCTAGTAACAGGGTAGTTACCCACATCTATACCGAAGGCCAAATCAACGTCACCACCTACACCTGGATCAAGTCCATCATAACCTGTAATCGTGAACAAGTTGTTTGCAGCAGCAAACACTCTCAACCTTTCCAACTTCCATCTTTGCAACAAGCTGTTTGGCATGGTATAACCCAATGTCAAGTTTTGCAATCTCAAGTAAGAACCATCTACTACATAGTAGCTATTACCTACGTTTGAAGTACTGAAGTTAGCTGTTCTTTCTACTTGTGGAATAGTGGAAGTCGGGTTCTCAGGAGTCCAAGCATCCAATAAACGTCTGGAAATAGCCGCTCCTTCAAATGTTTGGAAGAAGTCAGTAAACCATCTCCATTGTGCCCAGATTTTGTTACCTGCAGTTCCTGCCATATAAGCAGACAAATCAAAGTTTTTGTAACCAACAGTGAAGTTCAAACCACCGGAGAATTTAGGCACTGGAGAACCTAACCATGTTCTATCATCTGGTGTAATTTCACCATCACCATCAATATCTCTGAATTTGAATCTACCTGGAGCAGCACCGTCCTGAGTAGCGTGGCTTGCCACATCTTCATCTGATTGGAACAAACCGTCCTGAATGTAACCGAAGAAAGAAGACAATGGTCTGTTCAATTGGTTCCTGATTGGCTGAATACCTCTAAATGCAGGGTTAGCGTTACCTGAAGTAATGAAATCCAAACCTGGAGCTAAGTAAACAATCTCGTTCTTCAAGAAACCACCGTTCACTTGAAGTTCGTAAGTCCAATCATTGGAAAGGTTACCTCTTGTAGCCACCAAGATATCAATACCTCGGTTCATCATCTCCCCGATGTTAACAGAAGGAGGTGCAGCGTTGAAACCTGCAATAGAAGGGATTGGTACCTGGAACAACAAGTCTTTGGTATCTTTTTGCCACAAATCCACAATCACATCCAGTCTACCTCCGAAAGCGGTACCGTCAAAACCAATGTTCTTCGTAACGGCTGTTTCCCAACGGGCATTTGGGTTACCAATTCTTGATCTTCTGAAACCGATCAAAGCGGAACTGTTTGAACCTGTGATGTCATAGGAAGAAGAACCTAAATCACCACCAAATAAGGAAAATTGGTTGTTAGGGTCCACGTTGTTAGAGTTACCCATTTGTCCCCAACCACCACGGATTTTCAAATCATCCAACCAAGTGGCAGAAGCCATAAACTGCTCTGAAGAAACCCTCCATGCAGCGGAGAAGGCAGGGAATACACCCCATCTTGAATTAGGTCCGAATCTGGAAGAGCCATCACGACGAACCACAGCAGAGAAAATATACTTGTCATTGTAAGTATAGTTTACCCTACTGAAGTATGAGAGGAAGTTCACACCTAAGAACTGACCAGAGTTAGCAATTCTACTTGAAAATGGCAAGTTAGAAATGGTAACGAAGTTAGGGTCAGTAGAGAAAGGATTCTGACCTGTAGTGTTCATATTTCTACCAGCACCGGTATTCAATGCTTCCTGACCTACCAAAACATCCAATGAGTGTCTATCAAAAGTCTTTTTCCATTGAGCGGTGTTGGTGAATACCCATCTCCATACATAGCCTGAGAATTCATTGTAACCAAATGCAGAGTTGTTTTCAGAGTTTTCATATTGCAACCTAGAATAACCTACACCATAGTTGTTATCATATTGTCCACCTATTGAAGATCTGAAAACCAAACCTTGAATTGGTTCAAATTCTGCATAGACGTTACCAAAAGCATTGGCATTGAAGTTTTTGTTGTTTGCCAAAGCATCTCTTTCAGCTACTGGGTTTCTACCATTGTTGAAACCCCTTGCAGCTGTACCGGCATAACCTCCAAATTCATCATATACTGGAATGATGGATGGCATACGGAAGGCACCCAAGATGGAGTTTTCATCCTGAGCAACTCGCTGACCACCACCTGCACCAGTCTGACCCAACACCTGACGGTAAGTAGCCTGGAAATTTTGTCCAATCCTTACTTTAGAACCTAAGTCATGTTCAGAATTGGCACGAAGGGAAATTCTTCTGAAGTTATTGTTCAAAAGGATACCAGCTTGTTCCTGAACACCTAGTCCAAAGAAGAATCTGCTTGTTTCAGTTCCGCCACTGAAGCCCAATGAATGTCTTTGGATTGGCGCAGTTCTGGTAATGGCATCAAACCAATCCGTACCTTCTCCTGTAGCAGCTCTCACCAATTGGTGGACAGGTCCTCTATTACGATCCACGTTATATAGTGCTCTTTGCTCCTCCAATTGTGCTGGAGTCAATGGACCGGCAACACCGGCAGCACCTCCAACATTAATGTAATATGGCAACACCGGGCTAGTACCATTTCCAAACTGAGGATGGATACCGGTAAAGTTAGGCTGTCTTCCATCCAGTCTAGCTTGGTTTCTTTCTGCCAACCAGGTCAAGTCTGCATATTCCTGAGGGTTGGTCATATCCAAACCTCTTCCTGGAACAGTGAAACCCATCATTCCATTGTAGTCAAATCTTAGTTTTTGAGCTCTTTTGCTACCTTTCTTAGTGGTATAAACGATTACACCGTTAGCCGCTCTAGCACCGTAGATAGAAGCCGCTGCTGCATCTTTCAATACAGTGGTAGATTCAATATCATCTGGGTTAAGAAAGTCAGTATTTTCAACAGGTACACCATCTACAATGTACAAAGGCTGGTTACCACCAAATGCGCCAAAACCACGGACCCTGATCTGAGACTGGGTACCTGGCTGACCGTTGGTAACTACAGTAACACCGGCTATCCTACCTTGTAATGTCTGCTCAACGTTACCAGTTGGAACGATCGTCAAATCTCTAGGATTAACCGTAGAAATGGATCCTGTAGTTTCACGACGGCTATCAATGGTATAACCTGTAATAACCAATTCTGTCAATTGTCTCTCATCAGGAGCCATTGTCAGATCAATAACTGAACGGTTACCAACTACCTGCTCGACAGTTTTGTAACCAATAAAAGAGAATACCAACACGGCATCATTGCTAGGGACATTCAAGGAATATTTTCCGTCAATGTCCGTAGCCGTACCTGTGGTGGTTCCCTTAACCAAAACAGTAACTCCCGGAAGACCATCTCCGAATTCATCCAGGATGGTCCCTGTCACTGTCCTTTGTGCCATCGCCGTGGCACTCGAAAGCACTAAGAGCAACACGAGTACACTTAGACTTTTGTAAAGTTTTTCCATAAACATAGATTGATTGGGTAATAATTATTAATTGATAAGGTTTGAAAGCAATTAATTTTTTGATAATCATGCAATCGTTTGCAAACATCTGCAAAATAATTGCAATAGTTTGCACAGTTACTTTCCTGTTTGTCCTATTGCTGATTATACCTTTGAGGCTTTTGCCGTCAATACTACTGTTTCAATGATGATCAAAGAAACGTCTTTTTTGTACTGCTAAAACGATTTTGTTATCCTGAATAAAAAGAAGGGGATTTGGTCATAGGCATTGAGATTTAGGTTTATTGTCATTTTTCAATGTTAATTTGCTTGAAACTGAAAGCCTAGCATATTAAAATTTGGCTAAAACAGCTCAGAATAGTGAATAATAATGTTTATCCAGTATACAGCTTCTAATTTAAGAGAATAAACATTAATACAAAAATTTTTTTCCAAAATCAATTTTTAATTTTTTTAAAAAAGTTCCTTTTGAAAAGTTAAATTATTTTAAATCAATTTTATCTGAAAACATTCATAAATTCAGGATCACTATGATAAGGCTTAAATAAAAGATCCCTAAGGGCTCTTTCTTTCAAGTATTCAGATCTTTCAGTTGCTTTCCTCAAGTTTTCAAATAAAATCTGCCTATCTCCGCTAATAGCGGCAATTACTGCCAGGCCATAAAAACCATAACCATACTCTCTATTCAATTGTACACTTTCTTCAAATGCAATGGCAGCTGCCCCCAAATCATCTGCCAAGAGATATGCCAACCCTTTGTTGAATAAGTTCAGCGAAGTTTCCGGAGCACGGTTTAATCTAATGACGGCCAATTTATAGTCTCCATTCATGATATCAAGGGCTCCCCGGACACCTTCATTGAATCTCAGAAACTCATTTGACTCGTTTCTCTCAAGTGCAGACGCTTCAGAAATCGCTACATAAGCATCAAAATAGTCGCCTCTCAAAATCAAGGCTCTTCCAAGATTATGCATAGAAATGGAACTCGTCCTGATCTTATTTACCTCTCTAAACATTGAGATGGCATTTTGGATATACATGTTTTTCTCATTCACTCCAAGGGAACGTTGGGCTTGATTCAAATAGACTACGCCCAGGTTATTGTAAGAAAGTTCTGAGGGATGAATTTCCACTAGCTTCTTGTAAATCGCCTCTTTTTCATGCAATCTTGTGGCTTTATGCCCCGCATAGATTAAATGCTCCCGGGTAAATCCATCCAATGGCTGACCTGCATGAAGCAACCTATAAACACTTGCGGCAATTTCTGGATCCGTATAACGGATATTCTCCAACAAGGCCTGAACTTTTGCTGCCCTTAATCTGGGAAAAATATCCCTGTACACCTTATTATATGTAGGTAACTGCCGCATCTTCCTCAATTGTGATTCAAAATCCGTCCGATCCAAAAGAATAGAATAGTACTGATCTTTATCAGATGGAGAAATCCCCTCATATTCCCCAAGCAAAATCCTAAAATCAAACCAGTCATTCCTACGATATGTACTTTCAATGGAAATCTCTTTTACCGCATTAATTTGCTGAATACTCCCCTTAACACTTTCAGCCCTTTTGAAGGCCAGGTTATGATCTGCCAATTCTTGGTTTTCTGGAGAAACAAGACCTGTAATAGTTATTTTCCTTATTGCCATCCCACTTTTCCCTCTTCTCAAGAAATCCTGCAAATTAGCCGGTAGCCCACGTCCCAGTTGTTCACTTTTCCCTAAAGCAAAGGGAACGACAAAATCTCTTGTCTCTTGGGTATTAATACCTGAAAAATCCACTGTCATAAAAACCCCAACATCAGGAATAGGTTCATCCGGTGTGATTTGTCCTACTCTGGCAAGCAAAGGAAGCGTATTCAAGCCTTTTGCAAGTGTCTTTTCAGGAACAGAATAAGTATTGCCTTTAAAATCAACTTGGGCTTTCAGGACAAACTCCCCTTCATCCATACCCGGCAGGTAAGGAAAAACAATAGACTCATTTAACCGCACCTCCATATTGCTCAACACATATTCGCCATCGAAGGGCACAAATTCACCTAACCTTAAAGCCCCCTCTCCATATCGGTACTCTGGAAAGATGTATATTTTAGTGTCTTTGTTTAAAAACCTAAGCGGTAGAGCTCCTTGTAACTGCACTCTTACGGAATCCCTATGCATGACCAAAAATTCCGGTTTGGCAGTAACCCTATCCAAAAGATTTTCATATTGGACTAGGTTTGGACTACAGGCTAACAAGCCAAATAAGAGAAAAAGAAAATTTAATATCCTGAATCTATACATCTGGCACACAAATAGATTGTTGAAAATATTGGAATTTATTTGTTACATTTAAAACTTCTAACCTCACCAACTATTATGAATAAGATCAAATTGTTTTTCGAAGAAAGGGCATTCGGTGTCTGTTCAAAACTTGGGGAAAAACTCAACTTCCCGATAGACAGCATCCGTTTGTTTTTTATTTACAGTTCTTTCATCACACTAGGTTCGCCTGTAATCCTATATGTCAGCATGGCAATGATGATGAAAGTTAGGAAATATCTAAGAAAGATGAACAATCCTGTCCTTTTTGATTAGGAATTAAGGTATTTTCTTGAACCCAGAAAGTAATACCTCCAAAGAAGGAATTTGATTTTCCCTTTGGTATGAACCATGGGGCCAAAGTATTTATCAAACCCTTTGGCAATTTTTCTAAAATCTCTATGCGCCTTCCAAATCATCATGGAATGATCTCCCTTGCCCTGAATCAAAAAAACTATTGCCGCCAACAAATCCAATAAACATCTCATTAGATAAACTGACCTCCATTTAAACGGAGACATGTTATTCTTGAGGGCGGCTAAATTATTTCTGAAATTCAAATACGTTTTCCTTGGACTGGTCCTGGACAATGTAGCTCCTCCTACATGATAAACCTTCACTGCACCTGTATAATATAAGGCGTACCCCATCCTCCTCAGCTTCCAACAAAGATCAATCTCTTCCATATGAGCAAAATAAGCAGGATCAAATCCCTGCCCTCGATGAAAAGCTTCCGAACGGATGGCCATACAGGCACCTGAGGTCCAATCAACTTCCACTTCATCATCATATTGTCCCTGATCTTTTTCAATGGTTTCAAAAAATCTCCCCCTGCAATATGGATACCCCAAATTATCCATATATCCACCTGCAGCTCCTGCATAATCAAAAAAATCAGGATTCTGATAGGACAATATTTTAGGCTGCACCGCTGCAACATCTTTTCTTTTCTCCAGCCATGCAATCATATTTTCATCCCAATGAGGAGTAACCTCCACATCCGAATTCAGAAGAATATAATACTCAAACTCACCTCTAATAGTATTAAGGGCTCTAGTGTAACCTCCCGCAAACCCAAAATTATCCTCCATTTGGATGATGGAAATCTGCGGGTAATGAGATCTTAAAAAATCAACAGAAGAATCTGTACTCGCGTTATCAGCTACTATGACGGGATAAGAAGAATGATTAACGACGGAAGGAAGAAACTTTCTAAGTGTTTCTTCCCCATTGAAATTCAATATGACAATAGCTGCTTGCTGCATCAAAACATATTGCCAAAATCCATCCCCGGAATATTTGGCATCATACCTTCAGTAGCAGACTTCAACTCCTCTTTGATCTTGACTTCTATTTCCTCCAACGCTTTATTGGTGGCTGCCACAATGAGATCCCCCAACATTTCTTTGTCAGTGACATTGACAAGAGAATCGTCCATCTCTATGGACATCACTTTCCTGTTGCCATTGACAACTACTTTTACCATTCCGGCACCGGATTCTCCTTCGGCACTCAAATGAACAAGCTTTGACTGGGCCTCTTTGATTTTAGCCTGTGCCTCCTTTACCTTGTTCATGATATTCATGATATCAAACATATGCTCGCTAGTTAATACCTGCAAATATACATTTTTTGTTTTCAGAAAATTCCCAATTCAAGCCCTATACTTTAACGCTTCACTTACCGTTTAAAAGAACAAAAAGCCATTAATGGGAATAATTAAAAAATTTAATAACTCAATCGAAACTTTTTACCAAATTTTACGATCAACATTAAACAAATACCAAAACAATTAACCGAACCTATTTATGAAAACCGTGGAAATCATTGAAAAGGAGCAAATAAAAAACCTGAAGTTCTGCAGAAAAGAGGTTTTAACAGACGAACAATCCAAAAAAAGAAGAGGATTTGATTTGATGAGAGCACAGGCATTGGGAAATCTGCTGAAAAACAAAGTGAACATCACTTTCAGGACAGAGGATGAAAAATTATATCAGGTCAATACAACAGTTTGGGCTGTAGGCACTGATTTTGTCAGTTTAAAATCAGATACCCATATCCCAATCAATGCCATATTGGAAGTGGACTAAATGTTGATCGCAAGCTCAAAAACTGATTTGAAATTGTTCACTTCTACACATTAAAAAAGGCTGTCCTTCAAAAAGACAGCCTAGTCATGTTTTATTTACCCACCCTTTCTATGAGGCCTTCAATCGTCAAGATTTCCTGCTTACCTGTTTGAAGATCTTTCAAACTCACTTTTTCTTCAGCAATTTCAGTATCTCCTAAAATCACCACAAAAGGTATCTGCTTTTTGTCAGCATAAGTAAACTGCTTCTTGATTTTGGCATCATCGGGATACAATTCAGACGATATTCCTGCTTCTCTAAGTTTATGGAGCACTTTTAGGCCATAGGTAAATCCTTGTTGGTCAAAATAAGTGATCAACACTTTGGTTTTATCTAAATTCCTTTCAGGGAAAAGCCCCAACTCATCCATTACGTCATAAATCCTATCTACGCCAAAAGAAAAACCCACTCCTGACACACCTTCCAAACCAAATACGCCTGTAAGGTTATCATATCTTCCACCTCCACTGACTGAACCTATTGAAACATTATTGACTTTGACTTCAAAAATAGCCCCTGTATAGTAAGACAAGCCCCTTGCCAGTACCACATCAAAGTCAACATGTTCTTGATTTTCTCCATACGAAGCCAATAATTCAAATACCTCTTCTAACTCTCCTATCCCTTTCATACCTATTTCGGATGAAGATAGATAAGTCTTCAAAAACTCCAGTTTTCCTTTATTTCCTTCTTTCAAGTCAATGATGGGACTTAATTGGGCAATTGCATTTTCGGTGAAATTTCTCTGTGTCAGCTCTTCCTGTACTTTCTCCCAACCAATTTTATCCAGCTTATCAATGGCGACACAAAGCTCTCCTTCTCTCCCCTTCTCACCTATTACCTCGGCCAGACCAGTTAAAATTTTCCTGTTGTTAACTTTGATGCTATAATCAGTAATTCCAAGTTTGGCAAATGCACGCTTGATCATCAACAAGATCTCCAACTCACAGATAAGACTATCCGTTCCCACCACATCTGCATCGCATTGGTAAAATTCGCGGTACCTGCCTTTCTGAGGGCGGTCTGCCCGCCACACGGGCTGTATCTGAAACCTTTTAAAAGGAAACGTAATCTCGTTCCTATTCATCACCACATAGCGTGCAAAAGGCACCGTCAAATCATACCGAAGTCCTTTTTCAGCTACTTTTGGTAAGACAGTAGCAACACCCCCCTGCACATCCTGTGGGCTGACATTTTTTAAAAAATCGCCACTATTGAGAATCTTAAACAACAACTGGTCACCTTCATCTCCATATTTACCGGTAAGGGTGCTCAGGTTTTCCATCGCTGGAGTTTCTAGTTGCTGAAAGCCAAAGAGCTTAAATGTTTCCTTGATGGTATCCAGGATGAAATTCCTTCTGGCCATTTGAATCGGACCGAAATCTCTTGTTCCTTTTGGCAAACTTGGTTTTTGAATGGACATGTTTAATTTTAATTTTGCCCAAAGTTAAGTAAAATCAAAATTTTATTTTAATTTTGCGCTTCATTTGAGTTCATATAAACAGATAAGACGATGGCTGTTACTACTTTAAAAAGAAAATTGAGAAGAAAGAGACAAGGTCAAAATACAAGAGTTATCAAAATCAAACAATTGAGTGCCCAGCCGGTAATCAAGAATGTAGATGTTGAAGAGCTTAAAAAAAGTTTTGAAAAATAATTCTTGACCTTTCTAGAAAGAAATAAGAAGGGCAACATGGAGATGTTGCCTTTTTTATTTTCATTATTTTTTGACCAGGTCGGAACACTTTATCTTCCTCGTTTTCCGAGTTCTACCACACGTAAGTTTTGAATTTTGGCATTTTCGATTTCAAAAAGCAACATGGTCCTCAACAGATGAAATCCATGCTGACCAATAGCTCCAGGGTTCATATAAAGACAGTTCAAATTTTTATCAAAAACCACTTGACAGATGTGAGAGTGACCGCATACAAACAGCTGTGAGGCAGTTTCCTTAATTCTGTTTTTTATCCCTTTGGCATATCCCGGAGGCTTCCCACCAATATGAACCATCAAAACTTTAATACCTTCTATTTCAAACAGGAGTTCCTCTGGCAAAAAACTTCTAGCGTCCAGCCCATCTATATTTCCAGTCACGATCCTACGCAAAGGTTTAGCAGGCAACTGTTCTAAAACAGCCAAATCCCCAATGTCCCCAGCATGCCAGATTTCATCCACATCCCGTAAATGTTTGACAGTACTTTCATCGATATAACCATGAGAATCCGAAATCAGACCGATTTTTACCATTAGCTTGAAAATGGAATTGATTAATGATTAGATTTGTTAAGCACATAAATACATTACCATCTTTACAAAACCAATTAATCATGGAATTCTATCTAACCAACATCAGAAGAGTTTTCATTTTAGCCACTTTTATCCTTATCGCAGGATTGGGACAACAAGCTTATGCACAGGAAGGAGCCCCAAAACTTTCTCCTGAAAAATTTGAAATGGAGGCCAAAAAGAAAAAAAAGAATGTCATCCTTGATGTAAGAACGCCTGAAGAGGTGGAAGAAGGATATATTGAAGGAGCCGAGTTTGCCAATTTTCTTGGAGAGGATTTTGAAAAGGAATTAAGTAAACTGAATAAAAAAAGAACGTATTACGTCTATTGCCGATCTGCCAAAAGGACTATACCTGCTACTGAAAAAATGAAGGAAATGGGCTTCAAAAAAGTGTATATGCTTGAAGGCGGTCTTAACAATTGGATTGAATCTGGCCGACCAATTACAAAACCAAAAAATTAACGGAAACAAACCGTTTAAACCTTCCTTTCTATCAAAAAGTAAAATAAGTTGCCAATACCAAGTCTGGTTTTGGATTTGAGGGATTAGTTCCTATTTTTACGCCCGAAAACATTGTTTATAATGAGAGTTATTCAATTCAGAGAAGCATTAAGAGAAGCCATGTCAGAAGAAATGAGACGCGACAAAAACGTGTTTCTCATGGGAGAAGAAGTGGCTGAATATAACGGAGCTTATAAAGTTTCCCAAGGCATGTTGGACGAATTCGGTCCTGACAGAGTTTATGACACCCCTATCGCTGAACTTGGCTTTGCCGGCTTGGGAGTTGGTGCTGCCATGAACGGTCTTAGACCAATCATCGAATTCATGACCTTCAATTTCTCACTTGTAGCCATTGACCAAGTGATCAATTCTGCAGCGAAGATGTACTCCATGTCAGGAGGTGCTTACAGTGTTCCAATTGTTTTTAGAGGCCCTACCGGAAATGCCGGACAACTAGGTGCAACTCACTCTTCTAACTTTGAAAACTGGTTTGCCAACACCCCTGGTTTGAAAGTGGTGGTTCCTTCTAATCCTTATGACGCCAAAGGTCTTTTAAAAGCTTCCATCAGGGATAATGACCCAGTGATTTTCATGGAGTCTGAGTTGATGTACAGTGACAAAGGCGAAGTTCCGGAAAGTGAATACCTCTTGCCTATTGGTGTTGCCGACATAAAGAGAAAAGGAAAGGATGTAACCATCGTTTCTTTTGGTAAAATGATGAAAGTAGCTTTGGAAGCTGCTGAAGAACTTGCCAAAGACGGCATTGAAGCAGAGGTCATTGACCTGAGAACCGTTAGACCAATTGATTATGCTGCTGTAGTGGAGTCCGTTAAAAAAACAAACAGATGTGTGGTAGTAGAAGAAGCAAATCCTTTGGCGGCAATTTCTTCAGAGATCGCTTACCATCTTCAAAGAAATGCCTTTGATTACCTCGATGCTCCAGTGGTTAGGGTAAACTCTATGGACGTACCATTGTCTTATGCTCCAACTTACATTGATGCGACTATACCTAATGTAAAAAGGACACTTGACGCAGTCAAACAAGTAATGTATAAATAATAACAAATATATTATCAGACAAAAGCCTCTTGGATTCGTTTCCAAGAGGCTTTTTCTTTTCTAAGACCATTTAATACCTACAAACCTTTACCCACTAAGTCATAGCATCAAAACCCTTGTAAGAAGAGTTTCAAAAAATCAAAGATCTTATCAACACACAATTGCACCCACACTGAGCAAAAAAACCGATGACAATGCCATCGGTTTTTACCTAATTAGTAAACAAACAACTATATATTAAATCAATTATTATTCATCACTGCACCGCCTGAAGCACCTTCTCCGCCTTCCTTGATATCATCATTCGTAACGCTTCTTTTTTTCCTTCTAGATGGCTCCATGCTTAACTTTCCTATCCTGTAATTGAAATTGATCTTGAAGTTCATATTACGCATCCCAACAGTACTCTGCTGCATGATGGTAGGAGTCTGAAGTTCATTGTTGATCCTGAATACACTGGTAAAGAAATTTTCTGCTCCAAATCCGATACTTCCTCTTTTCTCGTTGAACTGTTTGTTCAAATTCAAGCTGTACATTGCAAACCCGCCGGAAGTACCCTGAAGTTGCACCTGTCTTCCCCTGATAAATCCAAAGGCTTGAATCTGCCAGTTGTTAGGAAGAGAATAATTTCCGAACAACCTACCGCTTAAGACAAAACCCTGATTGGATGCTGCATACAATGGATCTTCCAATCCGTTATCAAGATCTGCAAAATACCCATCAATACTTCCGTTTAGGGAGAATTTACCGGATAGATTGATGTTGGAGAATACTGAAAAACCATATGCTCTTTCCTGACCGATATTTTCATATGTGGTAAAGATGACATCATCATCCATCACTGTACGCACAGGCTGAATAGATCCCGTCGTATTCCTGAAATAAGAAGTGAAATTCAAGGTCATCCCTTTTGTAAAGGTACTGTAGGAGATTTCATAATTATCAGTCAATTCAGGATCCAACAATGGATTTCCTTGCGTGATCTGCTGAGGGTTAGCAGCATTGATGTTAGGATTCAGAAAGTTAAGGAAAGGCCTTTGAACCCTTCTGTTATAGGCCGCCTTGATCATGTTGCCATTCGCCAATTTCCTGCTAAGATTCAAACTAGGCACGAACAAACCATAAGAAGGTATATTGGCAGCCAACTCGTTATTTCTGAAGTCCGCTTGAATACTGGTATACTCATATCTTAAACCACCTTTGAAAGAATAGTTTTTCAAGAAGTTAGTGGTATAAGAAGCATAACCTGCCGTTACATTCTGGTCATAAATAAATTCGTTAGAGAATGCAATGTCATCGATTTGGGTAAATTCACCTGTTGAACCCTCTGCTGTGAAATATGCAAAATCACTTGATGCTTTTCTCATGATGTTTTTAGCACCGTATTCCAGAATATGATTTTTACCGGACCCTATAGGGTTCACATAATCCAACTGCACTGTAAATTCCTGGTTTCTGCCAAGGTTATTGTTTTTGATTCTGCTGGCCACATCATCGAAAGTCCCATTATAAAGGCTATTGATGAAGTCATTATTTTGGGTGTTTTGACTATACAAAGAAGAAATACTGAATTCCTTCAATGGCTTTTCGTATGTCTTGGTATAGTTAAAGTTCACATCGACGTTGTTTGAAGTATTGCTTACGTTCACATCTCTAAGCAAAGCACTTAACAACTGATCCCCCATGAAAGTCTCTGTAAACAATCCATCCTGATCATTTTTCATGTTTCGCACACCAAAACTTACAGAAGCGGTCAAGAAGTTAAACTTGTCAATCTCGTAATCCCAACCAAGGTTATAGCGACCGAACAACATATTACTTTTCGTATCTGCCGACTGAAGGATCCTTAAGGTTGACATATTACCCGCATTGGTAACCAGCTGTTCATTATCAAAGAATCCTAAGATGTTGTAACCTGATCTACCAAACCCTCCTAAAGACCAGCCCATTTTACCTTGTTTCAGGTTGGCGTTCAGTCCAAGGTTTGAACCCCGGTAACCGGCACTACTGTTAATGTTCAAAGTTGCTCCTTGGAGGTTATTCTTTTTGGTAACAATATTAATTACCCCTCCTGTACCTTCAGCGTCATATTTTGCAGAAGGAGATGTGATTACTTCAATGGATTTGATTTCTTCAGCCGGTATTTGTTTCAAAGCTTCAGCCACGTTATTGGCAACGATAGCAGATTGCTTGCCGTTGATCAGTACCAATAGATTGGAACTACCTCTCATTGATACATTGCCGTCCATATCCACTGAAAGCATCGGCACTCTCCTCATAACATCTGTTGCATCACCTCCGATTAAAGTCTTATCGTTTTCAGCATTGTAGATTGTCCTATCCACTTTTTCTTCAATCAGGTCTCTTTGTCCCATTACTGTCACTTCCTGCAAAGCAACAGCATCAGATTCGATAACAAGGTTTCCAAGGTCAATAACACTGTTTTGCTCCGAAATGGACAATACCGGAGAAGTATAGCTCTGATAACCCATAAAAGAAACCTGTACTTGATACTTACCATTTCCGAAATTCGTGATCACAAATTCCCCTCCGAAATCTGCAACAGCACCAACCACATTTTTTCCGCTTTCTACTTCGATCAAAGCCACTGCGGCATAAGGAATAGGTTCATCAGAACCTTTTTCAAGGATTTTACCTGTGATTTGATATGCAGGTTTTTCTTCTACTACATTCTGGCCAAAAGCATTATGCGACAAGAATGTCAACATGATGAAGCCTATTAATAATAATTGGTTTAAAGTTTTCATTTCAGTATGTATTACTTTCATGTGGATAGTTTACGGTAACAAAGGAATATCAAGCATTAATCAAAAAAAAACTGAATAGACCGTACGGTCGATCACGTCGACCAAATGGCAGGAATATCGGATGAGCGTCCTACACCTTATTTAAAACCGAATTTTATCTGATTTCACCATGATTTCGTCGGCCCAATCTGCCATTTCGTAGATTATTTTATGTAAACCGCAAAATTTTATTTTAGTTTACAATTAAATCACCTAATTTATTGTGATGCCTGAAACCACCATCAAAAAAAACATTTCTATCTTGACCCATATCTTGGGATGGGGGCTTATAGGTTCTGTGCTGTTCGTATTTTCCCCTTTATCCGCAGGAGTTGAAAGACCCATCGAGTTTTGGATTAAGCAAGGAGTCATGTTTTCTCTGCTTATCAGCATCTTTTATATTAACTTCTTCTATTTAGTACCGAAAATATTGCTCAGCAACAGAATCCGTACATTCCTTTTAATCAACTTTTTGGCAGGCTTGGCTTTTGTAGGAATCCTGATCCTGTATGACGAATGGATGAACATGGCTGAATTAATGCATAAAACATATAGACCTAATGTTCCTTATGTCAAAAGACCCAGAAATTTTTACTGGGATATTTCCAGTCTATTAATATTTTATGTCTCTGTCGGAATCAGCACCAGTATTGCAGTGGTTCTAAAGTGGCAGTCAGATGAAAAGGTCAGGTTTGAACTTGAAAGACAGAGGACAAATTCTGAATTATCTTACCTCAAAGCTCAGATCAACCCACATTTCTTTTTCAATACCCTAAACAACATTTATGCTTTGACCAATATTGATGTGGAAAAAGCAAAAACCGCATTATTGAAATTGAGCAGGATGATGCGTTATGTCCTCTACGAGACAGAGAAAAACCATACTTTGCTCACCAAAGAACTTGATTTCATCCGGGACTACATTGAATTGATGAGGATGAGACTCTCTTCTAAAGTCAAGCTTGAGATCAATATCCCTGAAAAAATCGAAGAAGCAGAAATTGCCCCCATGCTATTACTTCCTTTTATTGAAAACTGTTTCAAACACGGAATCAGTTCACAAAAAGAAAGTTTCATTCAAGTCTCTATCGAAAAAAAGGGGAAAGAACTTACTTTAATCACCCAGAATAAGGTTTTTAATTCCACTGAAAACACCCCTGAAGGCAATGCAAGCGGAATTGGACTAAGCAATACCACACGAAGATTGGACCTGTTGTATTCAGGTAAGTTCTATTTGGAAATAGACGACAAAAATGAAGATAATGAATATAGGGTACGGCTTAACCTGACTTTGAAATGAAAATTAAATGCATAGCTGTTGATGACGAACCTTTGGCTTTAGAACTTGTGGCCAAATTTATTGATCAAACTTCCTTTCTTTCATTGGAGGAAAAATTTGACAATGCCATTCAGGCATTAGGTTATCTCAATCAACACGATGTCGACCTTGTATTTTTAGATATTCAGATGCCGGATTTGAGCGGCATGGAATTGGCCAGAATTCTTGATGGCAAAAACTCTGTCAAGAAACCCAGAATTATTTTCACCACAGCATACAATCAATTTGCCATAGAAGGGTATAAAGTAGATGCCTTGGATTACCTTTTGAAACCATTTAGCTATGAAGAATTTTTAAAAGCCTCCACCAAGGCTTATCAATTTTTTGAAAATTTCAGGAATCCTAATAATGAAAAGAAAGATCCTGAGAATCAAAATGATTACATATTTCTAAAAGTTGAATACCAATTGGTCAAAGTCATGCTCAAAGACATCACACATGTAGAAGCATACAAAGACTATGTCAAGGTACACTTGCTGGATAAACCCAATCCACTTTTATCCCTGACCAGCATGAAAAACATGGAAGAGATCCTTCCAAAAGATAAATTCATGCGGATCCATCGGTCCTTTATCATCAATTTGGAACACATAGACTCAGTGTCCAGAAACGTGGTGAAAATCGGCAATCATCAGATTGCTGTGAGTGAAAACTACAAGGAAGTATTCCTGGAATTTATGAACAAATGGATGGGTTAAACAATTTCTATTCTTAAGAATATGAAGAACTTTTGTGAATATTTTTAGAACTTCAATAGTATAAAATTCTAAATTCCATCACATCTCCTTCAAATTCAGGTATAAATTCTGAAATCCATAACTTTTATATCTCGAATCCGTATAAATGCTAACGGCTTATCTTTGTAACCTCATCACACGTATTGTTTCAAATGACTCAAGAGCAAAAAGCCTTTATGCAAATGGCCATTGATTTGTCCCGTACGGGTATGAATTCAAACATGGGCGGTCCCTTTGGTTGCGTAATCGTAAAAGACGGGAAAGTGATCGGTTCTGGATCAAATGCCGTCCTGTCGACCAATGATCCCACTGCCCATGCTGAAATTGTAGCGATAAGGAATGCCTGCCAAACAATAGGTGATTTTCAACTTGACGGCTGTGAACTCTATACATCCTGCGAGCCTTGCCCCATGTGTTTGGGAGCCATTTATTGGGCGAGACCTGACAGGGTATTTTATGCCAATACAAAAAAGGATGCGGCAAAGGCAGGTTTTGATGACCAATTCATTTATGAGGAACTTGAACTTCCTTATCATAAGAGAAAAATACCATTTATTCAAGGCATGAGGGAAGATGCAGAAAAAGTATTTCAAGAATGGATATTAAAAGAAAATAAAACTTTGTACTAAAAAACACCAACAACGATGAAAAAGACTATCCTATTACTATTGAGTATTGCATTTCTAAGTTCATGTAAGCAAGAAAAGTCTGTAGAAGAGCGATATCTTTATCAGGAAGATAAAATTGTGGACGTTGAAACAGGTGATGCGTACCTGATGGAAGAAGATCAACGGATTACTGTTGTACATACTGACGGCAGCAAGGAAAAAATCGCCATTGAGGAGGCGCCATTTTATGGCAGTACCTTATCAGATGAGTATATCAAATCTCTTGAAGCAAAATTTGCTGAAAGAAAAGAAGCACTTCTCGAAGAGAAAAAAAACCAACTGAAAGAAGCAAGAAGATCAAGATATGTTGATTTTTCGGATGAAGAATTATTGAAAAGGTTTCAACAGGCTCACAAAGATGGCTTGGACATGAGTAGACAAATGGACATGATCGCAGAGCTCGTAGATAGAGGAGTTGTGTCTTCGGAAGACGCCCCAGACCTGTTGGAAATTTCACCTGATATGGTCAATTTTGAGATAGAAATTGATGAAAATCCAGAAAATTAATTTTTAAAAAGCCTTGTTTTTAACTGAACAGGGCTTTTTTGGTTTTTGTGATGAATATCACCTTTTTCTAATATGAAAGACTGTATTTTTATCATATTCAAACGATAACTTATAAGACCATGAGCCACTATAAAATTTTAATTATTGGGGGAGGCACTGCAGGTATAACAGTTGCTGCCCAACTTAAAAGAAAAGACAAATCCTTAAAAATTGGCTTGATCGAACCTTCCGAAAAGCATTATTATCAACCTGCCTGGACGCTTGTTGGCGCGGGTACATTCAATTTTGACAAGACCGAAAGAAAAGAAGCTGACTACATTCCCAAAGGCGTTGATTGGATAAAAGATTATGCAGAAGCCATAAACCCTGAAAAGAACACAGTAGCAACAAGATCCAGCGGAGATATCACCTATGACTATTTGATAGTAGCACCTGGATTGGTTATGAACTTTGATCTGCTTCCGGGATTAAAAGAAGCTATGCAGACAGATTATGTCGGTTCTGTATATACAGATCCAAAAAAAGTCTGGAAAATGCTTCAAAACTTCAAAGGAGGAAATGCCATCTTCACCCAAGCCAATACTCCGATAAAATGCGGGGGAGCCCCTCAAAAAATCATGTATTTGACTGAACACTTTTTAAGAAAACAAGGAGTCAGAGATAAATCAAACGTGATTTTTGCCACGCCTGGCACTGTGATATTTGGAGTAAAAGAATTTGCTGAAACACTTACCAAAATTATCAAGGAAAGAAATATTCATTTCAAACCTTTCTATGCACCAATCAAAATAGATGGCAAGAAAAGAGAAATCACATTCAAATACATTAAACCTGACCCGGAAAATCTAGAGGCTCTTATTGATGGAAAGTTGAATGAAAGTCTTAGCGGTGAAAATGAAATCACCATTAAATATGACCTCCTTCACTTGGCACCACCTCAACAGGCTCCGGACTTCGTAAGAAATTCGACTTTGGTCTACCAAGAAGGACCTCATAAAGGCTGGCTGGAAGTAGACATCAATACCCTACAGCATATGAAATACCCGAACATCTTTGGTTTAGGGGATGTAGTCGGTCTTCCTACAGCTAAAACAGGCGCAGCTGTTAGAAAGCAAGCGCCGGTTGTAGTGAATAACATCTTATCTTTGCTCAAAGAACAACAATTGGGTAGCAAAATATATGAAGGTTACTCTTCCTGCCCACTTGTGACCGGTTATGGATCTATGGTTCTGGCTGAGTTTAAATACAACAATGTTCGAGACAGTGACCCAATGATCTCTACATTTGTGGACACTTCCAAAGAACAATATTCTATGTGGCTCTTGAAAAAATACGGATTGCCATTTATGTATTGGAACTTGATGCTAAGAGGAAAGGCATAAAGGAAAACAATAGACTGGATTAGTCTTTCTCCTCAGTAAAATTCCTGCAGATTTTATAAATTACCCGAACGGTTTTTTAGTAATCTGCAGGATTTTTTTCTTTTTGGTGATGCCGATATTTAACCTCAAATACGAGAGCAGGCTTTTTCAGACAACAATGATTTCATAAAATTTAAAAAATGACTGCAAATAAAATAAGGCATCCGATGGCGTAATTTTTTTTCATGACCTAAAAGTATTTTTGCTTATTTACAAGCAACTACTGCGTCAGGAAAATCAATGAGGTTTTTAATCCCATATTTACTCTATCTTTTCTGTTTATCTGTCTCTGCTCAAACATTGACCATAAAGGATATCGAGACGCAGAAACCATTGGAATTTGTCAATGTGTATAGCCCAAACCCGTACCTGGCTAAAACTTCCGACATCAATGGAAAAGTCGACATCAGTCCTTTCAAAGGATTAGCTAAAATTGAAATTAGGCTTTACGGTTACAAAACCCTAATCCAAAGTTATCAACAGTTAGAAAGTGAGAATTTCACAGTTTCCCTCAGTCCTACTACCCTTTTCCTTCAACAGGCTGTAGTTTCAGCCACAAAATGGAGCCAATCTCGACAGGAAATCCCTTCGAGAATTTCAACAATTAGACCGGAAGAAAGAGAATTGCTCAATCCCCAAACAGCTGCTGATTTGCTAGGGATATCAGGTGATGTATTTATCCAAAAGAGCCAACAAGGAGGGGGAAGCCCTATGATCCGAGGCTTTTCTACCAACAGGCTGCTTTATACCATTGATGGGGTAAGGATGAATACGGCCATTTTTAGAAGCGGGAATCTTCACAATGTGATTTCCCTTGACCCATTCGCCATAGAAGGTACTGAGGTGTTTTTTGGGCCTGGTGCTATTGTCTATGGAAGTGATGCCATAGGAGCAGTGATGAGTTTCCGAACCCTGAAACCGGAATTTATCACTAAAGGGGAAAACAATTTAAAGGGAAGTGCGACATTAAGAAGTAATACGTCCAATAATGAACGTACAGGACATGTACATGTAAAGTATGGGGGCAAAAAATGGGCAGGTATCAGCAGTTTTAGTAAAAACAGTTTCGGAGATCTGAAAATGGGAAAAAATGGACCTACAGAATACTTAAGAAGGAGCTTTGTGGTAAGTGAAAATGGCCTCGATGTCCTCAGGGAAAATCCTAATCCTAGGATTCAAAACCCAACAGGATATGAACAGTTTAACGTCATGCAGAAGTTACGGTATGCAGTCCATGATAAATGGGAGGTCCAATACGCCTTCCACTATTCCGAAACGACGCCTTTCTCAAGATATGATCGATTGATCAGGTTTAGGCCTAACGGCACGCCTAGATCAGCAGAATGGATGTATGGCCCACAGACTTGGATGATGAACCATCTGTCGGTGAACCATACCTCAAATTCAAAATTTTTCGATCAAACGTCAGTCCATTTAGCCTACCAAAAATTTGAAGAAAGCAGAATCGATAGAAATTTCAATGATATAACCCGACGCATCAGGGTAGAGCAGGTAGATGCCTATTCGGCCAATCTGGATTTCATGAAATCCTTTCCAAAGAGTCAGGCTAAACTTTTTTATGGAATGGAAGGGGTGTTGAACAAAGTCCTTTCATCAGGGCAAGACGAAAATATCGTCACCAACACCAGTACAACAGGAGCCTCCAGATACCCCGATGCCAAATGGAGTTCTTATGCCATCTACACTACCTATCAGCAAAAACTCAATCCTAAATCATTAATTCAAGGAGGTCTAAGGTATAACCGTTTTGGACTTGAGGCTGATTTCAGTAAAAACAGGGAATTTTACCCTCTACCATTTGAGCAAAGTGAAAATCAGGAAGGCGCTATTAATGCCAGTGCAGGATGGGTATTCACTCCTGATGATAGCTGGATTTTGCATATCAATACCTCCACAGGATTTCGGGCTCCTAATGTGGATGATATAGGGAAGATTTTTGATTCAGAACCCGGTACTGTCATGGTGCCTAACCCAAATTTAAAAGCTGAATATGCCTACAACCTGGAAGTAAATGCTGGAAAGGTGATCAATGAAAAGATCATGATGGACCTGACTGCTTATTACACCAAACTGGACAATGCATTGGTAAGAAGGGAATCAACATTGAATGGTATGGACAGCATCCTGTATGATGGTGAAATGAGCAAGGTGCTCTCCTTACAAAATGCTGCTTTCGTTAGAATTTTAGGGATTCAGGCTGCAATGGAAATCAAATTCAATCAAAACTTATCTTTTTCAACCAAAATCAATTTCCAAAAAGGAACTGAAGAAATGGAGGATGGCGCACAAAGCCCTTCTAGACATGCGCCCCCTACCTTTGGTGTCTCAAGACTTGAATACCAAAAAGAAAAACTCAAAGTCCAACTTTACGCTGAATACTCAGGCGGTTTCACCTTTGAGCAACTCCCTTTGGAAGAAAGAGGAAAACCTGAGCTTTATGCAATTGATGCAAACGGCAACCCGTATAGCCCCTCTTGGGCAACCGTTAATATGAAAGCCATCTATAAAGCAAATAAATTTCTCTCCATCAGTTCAGGGTTAGAGAATATCAATAATGCCAGATACAGGTCCTATAGTTCGGGAATAGCTGCACCGGGAAGAAACTTCATCATTTCCTTGATTGGAAACTTTTGAGTACCTTTTAGATGAGTTTAGTGATCTAAATCACGAAATCTAACCTGAATTCACCGTAAATTTTCAAATTAAAAGCCATGAGAAACATCTTTGCTCTTCTGCCACTCTTTTTCTTATTTCAAGCTGCACAAGCCCAGGTGGTGTCTGAAGCTGAGCATAAAATCATATTCCAATTGACAGAAGGTGACAGTGAGGTGCATAAAAAATTCATCCGTCAGATCAACAACATCCTTAGTGCTGCCCCAAATGCACATATAGAAGTGGTGACCCATGGAATGGGTATTGACCTGCTCAAGATTGAAAACAACCCTTATGAAAAAGATTTGAGTTTATTGACAGAGCAAGGAGTAAAATTTGTTATCTGTGAAAACACCCTCAAGCAACGTCAGCTGTCAAAAGATAAATTCCTTTCCCTTGCAGGTTTTGTACCCTCTGCAGTTTTGGAACTTGTCATAAAACAGGAACAAGGTTGGGTGTATATTAAGGCTGGAGGCTGAAACTGAATTGAAATACCTGTATATTTGACCGTTATGTTCACATAAACCTGAACATTTTTCACTTTAGCCAAATATATGCTGGAATACATCGAAAATTTCGCAACAGAAATTGGCCCGGTCAAAGCTGCTCTAGTAGCAACATTGTTTACATGGCTGTTAACAGCTCTGGGGGCCTCACTTGTCTTTTTCTTTAAAACAATCAAGCGTTCAGTTTTTGATACCATGTTGGGCTTTACCGGCGGGGTAATGATTGCCGCTAGTTTTTGGTCATTATTAGCTCCAAGCATTAAAAACTCTGAAGCATTATACCCAGACCATCCTTGGATTCCTGCATCAATTGGTTTCTTGGCGGGAGGCTTATTTATTTTCGGATTGGACAAACTCATGCCCCACCTTCATATCAACTTCAATAAAGAAGAAACAGAGGGGGTTGCTACCAAATGGCACAAATCAACCTTACTCCTATTAGCCATAACCCTTCATAATATTCCGGAAGGATTAGCAGTTGGCATTCTCTTTGGAGCTGCAGCAAATGGTATGGAAGGGGCCAGTATTTCTGCTGCCATCGCTTTAGCTATAGGTATTGGTGTCCAAAATTTTCCAGAGGGACTTGCTGTCGCAATGCCGCTAAGAAGGCAGGGAGTAAGCAGAAGAAGAAGCTTTTGGTTCGGTCAGCTTTCTGCAGTTGTTGAACCCATAGCAGGTGTCATTGGTGCTATTGCTGTCATTCATATGCAAAGCATTTTACCGTATGCACTATCATTTGCCGCGGGAGCAATGATATTCGTAGTAGTTGAAGAGGTAATCCCTGAAACCCAAAGGGATAAATACACAGACTTGGCCGTACTTGGATTTATGGGTGGATTTACTTTAATGATGATTTTGGATGTAGCATTGGGCTAGAAAAAAACAAATCCATGGAACTTTATATAGTCTTCGGGACCCTCATTTTAGCGCTTATACTTTTTGTTTGGGGCAAATTCAGGCATGACTTGGTTGCTGTTTTTTGTCTTCTGATTTTAACTATCTGCAAAATAATACCTTTTGAGGAGGCTTTTTTGGGATTTGCTCACCCTGCTGTCATCACTGTTGCAGTCATCCTGGTAGTCAGTAAGGCACTTCAGGATTCCGGCTTAATTGAGATCCTAGGTCAAAAAGTCATCCAACTGGGCAATAACCTGACACTTCAAATTTCACTTTTATCAATCATCGTATGTGTGGCATCTGCCTTTATGAATAATGTGGGTGCATTGGCCATCATGATGCCGGTCGCAATACATATTGCCCAAAAAAGCGGACATTCCCCCTCATCCATCCTGATGCCCATTTCATTTGCCTCTCTTTTAGGAGGAATGACTACTTTAATTGGCACACCTCCAAATATTATCATTGCAAGCTTCAGGGCCAATGAAGTAGGTGAAAGTTTTAGCATGTTTGATTTCGCTCCTGTAGGCCTATCCTTATCTGTATTAGGGCTTCTTTTTATCATTTTTATAGGTTGGCGGATCTTGCCAAAACGAGTCAGCAGCGAGGAAGGTGCCAATATGTTCAACATTGAAGACTATATCACTGAAATAGAAATAGATGAGGACTCCAAACTTGTTGATAAGCCACTTTATGAGCTTACTAAGATCATTGATGGAGATATTCAGATTTTGAGCGTGGTACGCAACAAATACCTGATGCATGCTCCTGACATAAGGATGAAAATCAAAACCGGGGACATCATATCCATAGAAAGTGATGCAGAAGATCTAAAAGCTTTTTTGGAAAAAAGTAACTCTAAACTAATTGCCAAAAAAGAAGATCTTCCAGAAATCATTGGAGGTGAGGAAATCTCTAATGTGGAAGCTGTAGTAATGGCTGACGCTCCCATTATCAATCAAACTGCAGTCGGGCTGAACATGAGAAACCGGTACGGCGTCAATTTATTAGCCATATCAAGGCAAAATAAGAAGATCCGAAAAAGACTGGACCATGTAAAATTTAAAGTTGGGGATGTTTTACTCCTACAAGGTGGTGCCCTAAAAATGGGAGAAATTCTGCAAAACATAGGCTGCCTACCTTTAGCAGACAGAGGCTTTGAACTTGGAAAACCCAGAAAGTTAATCCTAGCCCTGAGCATTTTCCTCATGTCAATAGGCATAATCATCCTTGACTGGCTACCAGTTCAGATCGCATTTACCCTTGCAGCGTTGGCCTTAGTGGTGACCAAAACCATTAATATCAAAGATCTTTACAACAGCATTGATTGGCCTGTAATTGTATTGTTGGGCGCCATGTTGCCAGTAGGTACAGCATTGGAAAAATCCGGAGGGGCAGAACTTATCGCTTCTTATATCCTAAACCTTGGCAATTCTTACCCGGCAGCTGCTATTCTATCCGTGATTTTTGTCATCACTATGCTCCTATCCAATGTGATCAACAATGCAGCTACCGTAGTCTTGATGGCACCTATTGGATTAGGCATTGCACATGGGCTTGGAACTTCTTCTGATCCTTTTCTAATGGCAATTGCCGTTGCATCCTCCGCTGCATTTCTTACCCCTATTGGACATCAATCCAACACACTGGTAATGGGGCCAGGAGGGTACATGTTTAAGGATTACTTCAAATTCGGCTTACCTGTATCCATATTGGTAACCGTAATTGGAATCCCACTCATTATATATTTCTGGCCGTTTTAAAGGAAACAACCTTAAGCCCTGACCCCATCCTCTCCTAAGATCGGCACTGGTTTTAGGTCTTTTCTTCTTTTCAAACCAAATCCCTTAATAGCATATTGATGGATATGTGCCTCCATTTCTTCCACCGAGTCTGTCAATAAAAATAAATCTAGGTCTTTTTTGTCGATGGTGCCATATTCCGCCAAATGATGAAGATATTTGTAAAGATCTTGATGGAAATCACTGCACATTAACACAACAGGAAACCTCCTCATCACTTTTGTCTGTATTAATGTCAATGCCTCAAAAAACTCATCCAATGTGCCAAACCCTCCTGGCATTACCACAAATGCATAACTATACTTGGACAAAAGCACTTTTCTGACAAAAAAGTACTTGAAATTCATCCACTTGTCAAGGTAAGGGTTCGGGTGCTGTTCGAACGGAAGTATAATATTACATCCTATAGATTTACCGCCTATATTTTTTGCTCCCTTATTGGCTGCCTCCATAATTCCCGGACCTCCACCTGTCATGACTGCAAAGCCCATTCTACTGACAGTCTCTCCAACTCTAACAGCAAGCTTGTAGAACTTATCCTCCTCTTCAAATCTTGCGGAACCAAATACTGTCACACAAGGACCGATAAAGTGAAGCATTCTGAAGCCCCTGATAAATTCCAGCATCACCTTAACCACAAATTTAAATTCTTTCCACCTCGACTGAGGACCGGCAAAAAACTCTTCTTCTTCCGGATTGACTAAAGGCGAAAATGACCTTCGTTTTCCTTTTAACATATCACTTTATTTAAAATCAATGCATAAAAGTAACGGATTACATTGAAAAAGGTATGTATTTAAGCAATTGAATGATATGTGAAAAAATAAAATCCCTTTAAATTCTAAAAAAATGCAACCAAGGGAGTCTTTATATAACCTAAAACCTGATTATATGAGATATTTCTACAAACCAGCTCCAAATAATGCCCTTCATTCATTACAAAACACGTTTTAATTGGTAAACCCATGTTGAAATAAACCAAATTTTCCCAAAAAATCACTTTTTTAAAAATATGGATTGATTTTGAATCACTTTTTCTATTCTCAACATAACTTTCAATAAAACAGGTTTAAATTTTAAGCATAAAAAAAGGAGTCTTTGCAAAAGACTCCAAACATGGGTTTATTTGTAACTGACTACAGCCGTATAAACTTTGGTGTTTTTTAAACTTTCTATGTTTTTTTACTACCAAAATTTTCTAAACATATAAAATTCAATTGAAAATGCCATAAAACCTATAAAATATTTTTTAATAATTTGATAATCGGATATTAATCATTTGCCAACATCAAATCCATTGTTTGGCTTAAAGCTTGGGATTGTAAAATTTTTTTCATTTGGATAAACCATTAGAAGTAGGAAGTTTTCTACTGTTGTTAAAACCCTAAGCCCCTAAAGACCCTTGAAAGACCTTTGGTGTCATTCCAAATTCAGATTTGAAAGCACGGATAAAATACGTGATGTTATTGAATCCCGCCATAAAGCATACCTCTTGTATCTGATAGCTTCCTATTTTGAGATATTGCCTGGCAAGTTTAAGCCTTTCTTTCAGAATAAATTCCATTGGAGATAATCCCAGTTCACTTTTGAAAGTCCTGGAGAAATGAGCTTTACTCATGCATGCCTTTTCACTGAGCTGATCCAAAGTGAAATTTTCTCTGATATTTTCTTTGATGAAATCGACAATGTATGCCAGACGGTTAGAACCTGCCAAAGTTATATAGGTCTTTTCCAGCATTTCCCTTGCCTGGGTTTGGGTAAGCCTGATAAGCAATTCTTTCAAGGCAAATGAAGCAATTAGATCTTTTTCTTTTGACCTCTCCTTTACTCCTATTTTGATAAACCTATTGATGATTTCTGAAAGGTCATTGGTATTGATCAAATGGAAATAAGAAAGGTCCAGCCCCCACTCTTTTGTCAGCTCCTTATTCGGCAATCGCTCATTGAGAAGATTAAAAGTATTCTCTATCATTTCCTTCGAAATAGAGAGCGCAATACATTGGGTTGGATTATCCATTTTTGCTTCCGGAAAATCAATCTTCATGACTTCATTGGGAGGAACAATGACAGACTCCCCAGGCAAATAGTCAAAACCGGGCTTATCGAATAAGTGCATCACCTTTTTACCTTTCAACATAGTCGTCAGGACAAGGTCTCCAAAACAAAGATTGACTGCTTTAGCTTCTTGGTGTGTTTCAAAAATATTCAATTCGCAGTCATGTAAGGTATAGGTAGTCCTGTTCTCCACCAAGGTTTTAAGGTCCTTTTCATTCCTCCACGGTACACCTGCTATAAATTCACGCTGCATTTTAATTATTTTGGGTTTCGTATAAAGTTACTAATAATGAGGGATTTAGTAAAATCCACACTTATCTAAACGAATATTTCTTCATAATAAACGTAAAAAAAACGAATGGTTTGTCACCCAAACAAAAAATTAACTTTATCAACACAGGTGGATGACTTGATCTTTCAGGTGGATTTAATCTAATATTTAATTTGGAAATTTGAACAAATCCAAAATTAACCATTTTATGACAACATTGACATTATCCCAATCCAAGCCGGTTGAAAGACCTAAAATCAAAGAAAAATATGACCATTTTATCGGTGGAAAATGGGTAGCCCCTTCTTCTGGAGAATATTTTGACAATATCTCACCTATAGACGGAAAGGCATTCTCAAAGGCAGCTAGAGGAAACAAGGCCGACATCGAAAAAGCGCTGGACGCTGCCCATGAGGCCTTCCCTAAGTGGTCCAAAACATCTGTAGCAGAAAGAAGTAAAGTCCTCAATAAAATTGCTGACATCATTGAAGAAAATTTGGAGATGTTGGCGAGGATTGAAACCATTGACAATGGGAAAGCACTTAGAGAAACGCGTGCTGCGGATTTGCCGCTCTGTATTGACCACTTTAGGTATTTCGCAGGTGTAATTCGAGCGGATGAAAGCAGTATTTCAGAACATGATGAGCATACGGTGAGCATCGCCTTACACGAACCATTAGGAGTAGTGGGTCAGATTATTCCTTGGAATTTCCCCCTGTTGATGGCAACCTGGAAAATCGCTCCTGCACTGGCTGCCGGCTGCTGTACCGTGGTAAAACCAGCGGAACAAACCCCCACCAGCATCATGGTCTTAATGGAATTGATCGCCGATGTAGTTCCTCCCGGCGTACTGAATGTGGTGACCGGGTTTGGACCTGAAGCGGGCAAACCACTGGCAACATCCCCAAGAGTGGCCAAAGTTGCTTTTACAGGAGAAACCACCACAGGGCGCCTCATCATGCAATATGCCTCTGAAAACCTTATTCCGGTAACCATGGAGCTTGGGGGTAAATCGCCCAATATTTTCATGAAATCTGTAGCAGATGCAGATGACGAGTTCTTTGACAAAGCGGTGGAAGGTGCTGTCCTGTTTGCGCTCAACCAGGGTGAGGTATGTACCTGTCCATCCAGAATATTGGTTCATGAAGATATCTACGACGTGTTTATGGAAAGAGTAGTGGAAAGAACCAAAGCCATCAAAATGGGACATCCATTAGCAGAAGACACCATGATGGGTGCCCAAGCCTCCAATGACCAATTTGAGAAAATCCTTTCCTATATGGATATCGGCAAACAGGAAGGCGCTGAAGTTTTATGCGGAGGCGACAAAGCATCTTTAAATTCCGGATTGGAAAACGGATATTATATCCAACCTACCATTTTCAAAGGCCATAACAAAATGAGGGTATTCCAAGAGGAAATCTTTGGACCGGTAACTTCCGTAACCACTTTCAAGACCACCGAAGAGGCCATTGCCATCGCTAATGATACCATGTACGGGCTTGGGGCTGGACTATGGTCTAGAGATGCCCACGAACTCTACCAGGTGCCTAGAGCCATTCAGGCGGGAAGGGTATGGGTCAACTGTTACCATGCGTATCCGGCACATGCTCCGTTCGGAGGATATAAGAAATCAGGATTTGGCAGAGAAAACCATCTGATGATGCTTAACCATTACCGTCAGACCAAAAACATGCTGATTTCCTACAATAAGAATAAATTAGGCTTTTTTTAAGTAGAAGCGAGAAGCAAGATGCGAGAGATTAGACTGTCTAATCTCTTGTTTCTAGCTTTTTGACTCTTGTTTCTTGTCTCTTGTTTCTTGTCCCTTGTTTTTAGCTTCTCCCATTTACCCTCAAAAACCCATGATTACCGACGAAAATAACTACGTAAGAAGAGTATTGATCACAGAAGCCGCCATGGAGGTAATTGACACCCTCCGAAAACGCTTTGGAACAGACCTGATGTTCCATCAAAGCGGCGGTTGTTGTGATGGCTCCTCCCCTATGTGTTTTGAAAAGGGTGATTTCAAAGTGGGTGGAAATGACATTTGGATGGATAAGGTGTATGGGTGTGATTTTTTCATGAGTGCTGATCAATTTGAATATTGGAAGCATACCCAACTGACATTGGACGTAACCCCAGGCAGAGGAAGCAGTTTTTCATTGGAAATACCTATGGGAATCCGGTTTATGATCCGTTCCCGACTATTTACAATGGAAGAAATTCAAAACCTTATCCCTACCAAAACCGGCGAAGAATATCTGCAAGCAGAATTGGAGAATTAGAAGCATTCAGACGTATCCTTTAATTTTATTTTTTTGACTATATTGATAGCAAATCCCATTTGCTATGAAGAAAGTCCTCATCATACTAATCGTCCTGTTCATTTTATATTGGCTTGGGACCATGACGGTGCCAAGCATGATCGAAAAAAGCAATAATCCAGTTAAAACCCCTTCACCCTACGAAGTCTCCCCACAGGCGCTAGAGCTTTATCAGTCATTGGATTTTGTGGCTGACCTCCACTGCGACGCCCTTTTGTGGGGCAGAAACTTAACAGAAAGGTCCGATTACGGACATGTGGATTTCCCAAGGATGCAGGAAGCCAATGTAGCCATGCAGGTATTCACTATTGTTTCCAAATCCCCTCGAGGACAAAATATGGATTTCAACACAGCTGACACCCAGGACAATATCACGCTGTTGAACATTGTGCAGGCAAGACCTATTTCCAATTGGTTTAGCCTCATCAACCGCACGCTTTATCAATCTTCCAAACTTCAGGAATTTGCAGACAATTATGGAAAAGAATTCATTCTGATCAAGTCAAAGTCAGACCTGGAAAAGCTCATTACCACAAGAGAGAATGACAAAAACGTAATTGGAGGCTTATTGGGAATTGAAGGAGCACATGCTTTGGAAGGGAATATGAAAAATCTGGAAAGAGTTTATGATGCAGGAGTTAGGCTGGTCGGCCCGGTACATTTTTTTGATAATGAATTAGGAGGATCCGCTCATGGCGAAAGCGGAGATGGATTGACTGAGTTTGGGAAAAGTGTGATCAGAAGAATGAATGAGCTCAATATGATCATTGACCTGGCACATGTCTCTCCCAAAATGTTTGACGATATCCTGGAAGTTTCAGAAAAACCAGTAATGGTTTCCCACACAGGAATCCGGGCTGTATTGAATTCCCCAAGAAACCTTAGTGACGAACAGATCAGAAAAGTAGCTGCAAAAGGAGGAATAATCGGAATTGCCTTTTTTGATATGGCTGTAGGGGATGATGAAATCAAAGGAATTGTAGCCAGCATGAAGAGGGTCAAAAACCTGGTTGGGTTCCAGCATGTAGCGCTGGGTTCAGACTATGACGGAAGTGTTGCCGTCCCCTTTGACATAACAGGGTTGCCTATCATCGTAGAGGCATTGCTGAAAGAAGGTTTTACGGAGGAAGAAATAAGGGCTATAATGGGCGAAAATGTCAAAAGGTTTTTATTGGAAAACTTAGGGTAATGGAAGAAAATAAGATTCATCAGGAAATTTCTTTTTTAGGCAGTTTCCAGAACTATTTAAGAGAATTTGTATACGGAGGAATTGATGGCGCGGTGACTACATTTGCAGTGGTTGCAGGTGCAGTAGGCGCCAATTTGGACCCTTCTATCATTATCATTCTAGGTTTTGCCAATCTTTTCGCAGATGGCTTCTCAATGTCTGTGGGAGCCTATCTTTCTGCCAAATCAGAAAAGGAACATTATAAAAAACACCGAAACATTGAATACTGGGAAATTGAGACCATTCCAGAAATAGAAAGAAAAGAAGTAGAGGATATTTACAGGGCTAAAGGATTTGAAGGAAAGCTGTTACAAGATGTGGTGGATGTCATTGTATCCGACAAAGACCGCTGGGTGGATGAGATGATGAAAAATGAACTGGAGATGATCCCCGATTCTAAAAGCCCTTTTAAAATCGGGCTGGCTACGTTGATTTCATTTATACTTGTTGGTTTCATACCCCTTATAGTTTATGTCTATGATTATTTCAGAGACTTAAACTATGACAAGTTTTTCTGGACAAGTCTATTTACTGGGCTGGCATTTCTACTTATCGGATGGATGAAATCCTATGTGAATCAAACCAATACCCTGAAAAGTATAACAGAAACCCTAGCACTTGGATTTATTGCTGCATTGGTCGCTTATTATGTGGGAGATATACTCGAAACCTTTGTGTTGAAATCAGGAATTTGATTAAAATCTACTCTTGAAACTGTATTCAGGGACTCATCTCCAATTTGCTCTCAAAATCCTTCTGACGCTTGGAACTCCCTTTTTCCAATTTGAAAGATTGTTCCTCAACAAAAACTGTAATCCCTTTTTCGCTCAATTCTAGCATTTCATCATAGGGTCCCCTCGGAACAATCAACTTGACAAATATCGGAGCCGTTTCTATTGCGACAAAAAGCAACAAAATAAAAAGGTTCGCCCATTTAATTGACTTACTTCCCTTGGACAATAAATCGAGCGCCTCCAACCTTGCTGCCAAACCGTCAAATCCCTCTATCCCCGGTTGCAATTTTTCAAATTCAGCCTGTCTCAATATTGTCCATTGCCTGATTTCTTCATCAATATGGTCAATTCTTTCCTGATGTGACACTCTTAATGCATCCAAAGCCTCTTGTGCGGCGTCCAATTGCTGCTCTTTTTTCTTCGCGTTGGTCCCCAAGCCCACTATACCGCTTGTTTGTCCTGATTTTGCACCAAACCTTTCATCATCATACTCTTGCTGTAATTTGTCTCTAAAAGCAATTGCTTGGCTGATTTCCTGCTTGAGACTGTCTTTCTGAAACTCCAGTACATCAATCTCTGAAAAACCTGCCTTCAAAGCATCTTTGCTTTCCGCAATCATTGCCGTTTTCTTTTCATCCAGCTTCCTGTTGATCTCCTTTTCAAAAATCTTTAACTCCAATGGCCTTGAAATAACAATGGCTAAAATTATCGCAAAAACCAACCTGGGGAATGCCATCTTCCACTCTGACCAGGCATTGTTTCTTTTTTTCATGCTGGACACAATAAATCTGTCCAAATTAAAAATCATCAAACCCCAAACCACGGCAAAGCCCAATGCATACCAAATGGAGTCAAAAACTGTGAATAGGGCATACCCTCCTGACAAGGATGCCAACAGGCCCGTAAAGAAGACAGTACCTCCTATTCCTACATATTTATGTGTCTCAGTAGGTGTCTTTTTCAATAAGGGGATGTAGGCTCCGGAACAAAACCAGAAAAAGCGGGTGATGCTATTCATGAAATTAGATTTGAGTTAGGCTCAATTACTCGCCTCAAAAAGTGATCTAAAATTTGCATAATGCAATTTAAATTGGACCTTAATACCCAATTATTTTAAAAACCTGCCCAATTTACCCTGTTAAGATGTTTTAAGAACGAAAATTCCTGTCCACTTTCTTCAAATAACTTAACTCCAGTTGTCCGATTAGGATACAAAGAATAAAAAAACCGAACAATTGATGTACGATTTTGGAGCAGCATATAAATCCTGTATTTTAGCATATCGTTTAGTTATTCAGCCATGAAAGCAATTATCCCTTTTCTAATAATTTTCCTGATCTTTAGTATTCAAGAGGCCAAAACTCAAACCAAACCTTTTGAACAAGAGGTAAATTCCTTGGTTGAAAAATATAACAAAACAACATGGCAAACAGGTGGTGCGGTATTTACCGGAAGTTCCAGCATCAGGATGTGGAGCACCTTGGAAAAAGACTTCCCCAAGAACGCCATAATCAACACAGGATTTGGGGGCTCACAAACACATGAGCTGTTGGAATACTTAGAGGAACTTGTCATCAATTTTTCCCCCTCAAAGGTTTTTATTTATGAGGGAGACAATGATGTGAATGCAGGAAAATCGAACAACAAAATACTGGAGGAACATCACGAAATCATTTCCAAAATAAAAGAAAGACTCCCTGAAACTGAACTTTATATTATCAGTGCTAAACCAAGCCCTTCGAGATGGTCATTGAAAGACACTTATTTAAAGTTGAATGAAGAAATGAGAAAATTCTGTTCCTCCCAAGAACAGGTTACCTTTATTGACATCTGGACTCCTATGCTGGACAAGACAGGAAACCCTAACCCCAAACTTTTTATCGAAGACAATCTCCACATGAATAGCAAAGGCTACAAAATATGGAAGAAGGCGGTCAAACCCCATCTAAAATAAATTAACATTTCAACAACCCTAATTTAATCCCAATGTCAAAATCAAATATCATTAATCTCGGTATTCAGATCGTCCCCAAAAGCAAGAGCTTGGATAGCTATACCCTGGTGGACAAAGCCATAGCAGTTATCCAGCAATCGGGAATCAAGCATGTGGTAACCCCATTTGAGACCGTTATGGAGGGGACCCAGGAAGAATTGATGGGCATCGCCCAAAGGGCGCAACAGGCGGTGCTGGATGGCGGAGCAGACGAAGTTTTGGTGTATTACAGGATGCAGATCAGGAAAAATATGGATGTGCAGATTGAGGATAAAATTGGGAAGTATAAATAACCCTACTTTGTTGTATTTAATAATTTAGGGTAAAAACCTGCCAGGTTTCTGGATTTTTAGATGCTATTTAAAGCAATTTTTGATTTTCAAACCTGGCAGGTCTAATCATTTCCATAAATTTGACAAGGAAGGAACAGTAATTCTCGACACTTCAATAAACCCTCCATTAGATCCATAACTCCAACTTCGATTCCATTCCCTATTTAAAATTTCCGGAAAGAAACTCAAATGTATTGGTAAACATGAACCTCTGAACAATTTCTTCTGGGCTGATCTCGCGGTTTTCCTTGATATTCATTAAATCCTTTTTCAAAAATTCATTGGCCAGGAATTCAAGTTCTGTCGCCAGAGGAGACAATCCCTCAGCTGTCAACACCCCCGGGAATGGAAAAATACTGCCGTCAAAATCAGTCCCGAGGCATGTATTCCCCCAAGCAAAAAGCCCATTTCTGTCACAGACCAGAGCAAAGTGCTGCAATTGGTTCCAAATTATCTGGGCTGATTTTCCCAACTGATTGGAATAATCCCTACTCGAAAAAAAGCCATTGATTTTTTTAAGGTCAGCATGGATATTCAAATCCATCTGAAGTGCAAAGAGCCCATTTGATTTCACTAATTGGATGACCTCTTCATCATAAAAGTTCAAATCATTTTCATTGAAAATATCCATCATAGGACTGAAATTACGGCTTTGGGCAATTGACGTTCCAGTCAATGCGCCATGGCTGACGATCAAAGGGATATTCTCCTGCCCATATTCTTCTTCCAACATCTTATAGTATTCCAAACGGGATGCCAGACTCATATGCTTGAGGTCAATCAATATCCGCTTCCCCTTGCTTTGGCTTAAAAGTTCTCTGATGACATCCTTCCCCAAAGGCGCTAAACCTATGTCCAGATTTTTCTCTTGATTGACCAAATTTCCCAATCTTTGGAGACTTCTGGCATGCCCGCAGAGATCGTTGTTGAAATTGTGGGCTAAGCCAATAAATAAAGGAACATGTTCCCAGGTTTTCACTTATTGGATATTTGAAAACACCTCATCTTGATCAATCGGCCTTCCATAATCCTCCAGACCTGTATTAAAAACATGAGCGCCCTCTATGCTGAAAATAACGGCTATCCCATTATCCGCTTTCATTACATCCCCCAATTCCTGATTGCTTTTCACGGCCTTCCATTTCTGAAGTACTCCCTCTACCACCTGTTCCTTTTTGCCTTGGATAAAAAATTGGTATTCCTTTTTTAGATCCTCAAAATAATCCTTGTGCCCTTGAATATGCCTTATTCTCTTATAACCAATTTCAATTCCCCAATTTGCCAACTGTGCAGCCAAAACAGGCCAAACGTATGGATTATGGAAAAATCCTTTTTCAAAGGGATAAAGAGAAACGAAAGCAATTTTCCCCTTGGCCTTGGACATGGTGGTGAAATCAGTTTGGGAAAATTTAGTAACACCTGTTTTCTCGTAGATTTTTCTTGTGAAAGCATCGGGCTTTTTGGTGTACCAAAGGTCTGACTTCGGATCATCCTTCCCTGAAAATGATTGTCCAAATGTTTTCAGATTAGGGTGGCAATGAAGATCTGCATATTGAAATTTCGTCATATGAAAAGGGTTTACATATCTTCCTGCCAAATATTGAATTGTTTGTTCCGGTTGTTTCTAATCAGCTTATAATGATCCGATAAGGTCTTCCAGATCGAATAGGACTTATAGGGTAATTTATTTTCCGCACAAAAGCCTTTAATTTCCTCCGTAACCTCTTTGGCGTAGAGGTAGCTTACTTTAGGAAAGAGGTGGTGCGCAATATGAAAATTAAAATTACCCATAACATGCCTGGTAAACCAATTTTCCTGATTAACATCATTGGCGGTATACAACTGATGCAAAAACCAGCTATTGGGCAACTCATTGTCTGCTCCAACCTCAGGGAATTGGTTATTAATGTTGACATGGGGAGGCAACAAAACAAACAGGGCAAAAACTCCTGCGACCAAGAACATGGCAACACCGGCCCAGATGATCTGAAACACTGAAAAAGAGGTCAGAAACACTGGGACAATAAAAATATATCCGATAAAAATCAGCTTAAACAGAAAGAGTTTGACATACTCCTCTCTAGGGATGGCACCAATCTTTGAAACGATCGGGTTTTTGCCAAAATAATCCTTAAAGTCCCTCACCAAAAACCAATTCAATAGGAAAAAGGGATATAGTACGATGATGAAATGCTGGTATTTTGTCAACCATTTTCCCTTTTCACTGGGATGCACTTTCAAAAACTTGCTCTTTTCAATATCACTGTCCCAACCGCTGACATTGGGAAAGTTGTGATGAAAAATCACATGTCTTTTTTGCCACATGTAACTATTGGCCCCGATGAGATCAAACAAATACATGTAAACTTGATTGAAAGACCCGTTTTCAAAAAGATTTTCATGGCAAACTTCATGGATAAGGTTTAAAAAAATGACAACCATCAAAAGCCCCAAAAAAGCATAGCCTGATAAAAAGCCAAAATAACTTAAGCTGTTTAATGAAAGCGCATAAACCAAAAAGAATACCAAGGGCAACAATGCGGCTTTGAGCTTCAATTGCCAATCCCTGTTTTTAATTCCTTTTAGTCGGTGATAAACCCTTGCCCTTAGGGCAGATGCCAAGTGTAAATCCTGTTGATTTGCATGATATTGGGGCTGTAATTTACTTAGCCCGACAAGGCCTTTTAGCATAAATAATTTATTTATGAATCAGAAAGTAAGCATTAAAAACAACTCCGTTAAGAAGAGAATCCTCTACCGAGCCTATTAGACAAAACCCCCATAAAAGGCCCAAATGGAAAATAACATGGCCGATAATTGGCTTGACATTCAAATTGCAAGGCATTAATGAAATATAGCCATTCTTACTTAGACTGCAAAAATGTTTTTTTTACAAAATAAAAAATTATAGAAATTTATATTACAATATTAAAAACCTGTTTTTTATTTTTTCGCACAAACATAAAATCATTATAGATTTTAGAATCCCGTTATCTTCCAAATGTATGCCATTGCAGAATAGGAATAATTGAGAAAGCTTAAAATGAAGAATGCAGCTCGTTAATACAATTGATTTATTTTAAGATGAAATTTAAATAAATTAATTTTATTGTGTCATTTTTTACAATATGAATCCAAATACTCATAAATAAAATGACCTTTTACCAATCTTTTCCACTCAAATTTTGTTATATTGATACATATCTAATTTTAATCCTGATGAAAAAAATTTACTTTATCGCCTTTTTGTTTTTTGTGTTGATCAATTCCACAAATGCACAGATTAAATCCATTAGTTATAACGTCATTAATAATGAATTGAACAGCAGCAATCCTTTACCATCAGAAGAAGTATTCTTTATCAAAGGGACTCTTCCAGACCAGATAGAATTTATAAGAGTGTCGATCAACAAAGCAGGTAAAAATGAAAATCGGGCAAAATCATATGAATGGAAAAAAGCGTTTGATTTCCCGGTTTCTGAATTTGAGGTTTTCGTTTCTGACCCATTAAGAAATAACGAACAATTTGACCTTGAATTTTTATATTATGCTAGAGCAGATCAGTCTCAGATGCTATCTGTCCAAAATGCCATCAACAAAAACCTAGAGTCCTACATCAGGGCCAACTTTGAAGTAACTGGGAGCGGAATAAAAGCGAAGCATTCAGATGCTGTGATGATGAGCCAAATGAGCCAAATATTATCAGATGGCATACAGGATTACAGACATTTCTTAGGCAGGGATTTTAAAGGTTTCAGCGAAATCGTACGCCAGAAACTTGATCAGAAAAACAGGTTAAAATTAAGGAAAGCACGCTTCAATATTTTGGGCAAAAACAAGGAGGACAACCAAAAAGCTGTGTATGCAGAACAATATATACAGGAATTGATCCAAATCGTCCAAAATGAAAGTGACCAATACCTGGATAGAAGTTTAATGATGCTGGTTGATATCAGAAAAGTATCCAATTACCCTTCAGAAAAGAAGCCTAATACTCTTCCTCTGAATTTTGGATATGGAACAATTCCTTTCAAAAGATCTCTGGCCAGCACAGAATACCTTCACGGTCCATATGCAGGGCTTTCTCTGCCATTGGGGAATAAGACTTTCACCAAATTTCTTGGAAACGCTTCCTTTTCCACTGGGGTATTCTTACAAAACTTTGAATCCAGTCAAGGGGACAAAATTTCCGGCGATCTGGTAGGCATACCAGTATATGCAGGCCTAGGATATCGCATGTTCCAGGTATTTAGGCTGAATGTAGGGGCCGTAATGTTGAACTTTGAGCAGGCCAACACCTCAGTGAGTAACACTTACATCCAACCATTTGCGGGAATAAGTATTGAATTCAATCTTTGGTTGGGATTAAGAGATAGGAGGTAATGATGCGAACTTATCTTTTAATCTTAACGGTATTTCTTTCCACCTTTTCAATAAGCAATGGACAACAGAAGGATTTCCAATGGAGGCTTGGCGTCAGTGGTGGCTACAGCAACTATTATGGTGATCTAAGTCCACGTACTATAAAGGGTTTTTCCTCATGGGAAAGCATTCACCATCTACTCTATTTCAATGAGAATTATTTCAAGAAGCCTTCTTTCAAAATTTCATTGGAAAGACAATTGACCCCTACAGTAGGATTGATGCTAAATTACGGTGAATATCACTTTACTATGAGTGACCGGTATATCCGTAGAAATGGAGAGATCTGGTTAAATGCCCCAAACTTCTCCCGAGGCCTGAATTTCCAAAACGAAAGCAGGGACATGGGACTTGCTTTAGTCTTCAAGGCTGATAATGACAGATTGTTGTCTTCCCGTTCTTGGATTGCTCCATATTTCACTCTTGGAGTAGGAAGGATAAATTTTGATGTGAAGGGTGATTTACTGGATGCCGAAGGGCAAAGATATGATTACACGCTACTGGGACCAATTCATGACGGTATTTACGAAACCAGTCTTCCTTCTCTAAATACTGAATCTGATGGAGGCTATAAGACGGTTTCTTTTTACACTAACCTTGGCTTAGGATTTAGGATCAAATTAGGAAAACGTTTGGAGCTGTTTGCGCAAAGCGATTTGATGTACACTTTTACTGATTATTTAGATGATGTCAGTGGTAACTACAGAACAAGCTATGATAATGATTTCCAAGCTTATGCTGCCAAACCGGGCACCAATTCAGTTGATCCTGAAAATCCATATAGAGGAAACTCCGATTTGGGCAATGATTGGATCATATACCATGGCGTAGGGCTAAAATTCAATTTTGGGGCCAGCAAAAAAAGCTTTTCCGCGCCGAGATTAAGCACTTACACCCCTCATTACCAATCTTTTAGTGAACAATCTTTTCCTGTAATAAAAGATTCAAAGGTTAAAAATCTACCAGACAACATAAAGATAGAGTCATTAGAAACCGAATTAGCAAAAACCATCCGTAAACTGGACAGCACCGCCTACATAACCCAACTCTTAAACTGGGAACAACAAATTGCGCAAAAAGAAAATAACCTTCGCGCAATTGAAAACAAAAGGAAAAGTTTGCTGGAAATAGACAGGGTAATGCAAAGTCAAATAGATAGCCTCAATCAGAACAAGATTCTGGATACATCAACCCTGGACTCCCTAAGCCAATGGAGTAAAAAATCCCAGTTTAATCTGAGGTACAGTCTGGACAGCATCAGCCGAAGAGAGAAAGAGTTCCTATCAGAAATTGACAGTATTGCCCAAATGAAACAGCGATATTCAGCCAGTCCTTCGGCTTCATTTGGGAATAATACCATTTCCTCCTCCAACCCTAAAGACACGATATTCATATTTCCGGAAAAAGAGGAGAAATCAATTGTAGCCGGGCAAAAAAACACAGAAAAAGACAGTAATTCTGGTATTTTAAAAACTGAAAAATCAGAAGTCAAGACGCTCCCAAGTGCTCAAAGTGAAAGAAGTAGCAGAAGAGAGGAATCAGTGCTAAGTAATGCTGATCAGCAAGACGAGCTAAAAAGACTGCAACAAGAAAACCAATACTTAAGGTATCAACGAGATCAACTATTGACAAACCTGTCAAATGCACCCTCCACAAGCCAAAGAAGGGATAACTCTTCAGGTCAGGTTGTATATGAACGTCAAACCATAACGGATCAAAGAACTATAAGTGAAACCGAAATTAAAGAAAAGCCAAAAAGAAGGTGGTGGTGGCCCTTTGGTGCAGGCGCTGCCGTAGGAAGCATAGCAGTAAGCTCCCTACAATCTGAAAGCAAAGAAGATTCCACTGATGAATCTGTATTCATCCAAAATGAATTGAGAGAAATAAAATTAGCAGACAGCCTTCAACTCAAAAGTCCTTTAGCGGACAGTTTAGTCCGGTTGGATTTAAAATTGTTGTTCAGTCCAGAAGTAAAGGATTCCCTTACTTTCATTCCAATCAAGGAAAAACTGGATCTTGAGGAGAAGATCCTTCAAGATACAGTTTTTGCAGAAGGCAAAGAAAGAATTAGAATTTTACCCTCCAAAGTGATGGTTTTCTTCAAAGTCAACCAGAGGACTCCTGATAAAACTGAAATCGAAAAACTGACCGAGTTTGTGGATTTCGTTAAAAATAACCCTGAATATCAGTTGGTCCTTTCTGGATTTGCAGACAATACTGGAAATCTACATTATAACTTAAAGCTAGCGGACGACAGAATGAAATCAGTTGGAGAATCTTTGCAGCAAGAATATGGATTAGCATCCATTCAGATCAGGTACGAAACAGGAGGTCAAGTCCTCCGAAGTTCACAGCGCATTTCAAATGATCAGGATCGAAGAGTGGAAGCTAGGGTTGAAAAGATAAATTAAAAATTAAATTGAATTTTTTGCTGTCAATTTCTTTTGTCTATCCAAAATATTCAATGAAAGCTTCCATCCAAAATCAAATCGAAAACCATTTGCCTTTCATAATCTAACTTCTCGCATCTATGACGAAATATAAAACAGAGCGCTGATGATGCAGATTTGGCATGTTTTCGCAGTTTTTTATTCCGAAATCCGATTTTCGACATCCTACTTAATGAATCCCTTAATCCCCTAAACTCCTCAATGGTTCAAAAAAACCACCTATCCACTTCCGATATCAGCCTTTCGAAATTTGATGCTTACTTCTTGTTTATAAACTCTCGTTTCTCGCCTCTAAAAAATATACCCAAGATTCTTATGTATATAATTTTTTTATATATTTAACCATCCAATGCACATAAACACCATGTCGAATAACAATCTGATCAAGGGAAGCCTACAGACCATCATCCTCAAACTGCTGGAAGAGAATGAAAAAATGTATGGCTACGAGATAACCCAAAGGGTAAAAGAACTGACTGAGGGTGAAATCAAAATCACCGAAGGTGCCCTCTACCCTGCCCTGCACAAGTTGGAGGCGGAAGGCCTGCTGACCACCGAAATCAAGCAGGTAGACAATCGGGTAAGGAAATACTACAGCCTGACCAAGGACGGTCAAAAGGAAGTCAGTGCCAAGATGTCCGAGTTGCAGAGTTTTGTAGGAAACCTCCAACGCATCCTAGATTCTGAATGGAAGCCGGGTTTGGCTTAGATTAAACCTTTGAGGTTTTAAAAACCTCGAAGGTTTTGTCTGAACAGAATAGGCTTAACTATTAAAAACATATGGAAAATTTACTAAAAAGAATTACGATCAATCCAGATATCGCGCATGGCAAACCAACTATCAGAAATACACGATATGGTGTTGCGTATATCCTTGAATATTTGGCAGGGGGTGATACTGTTGAATATTTATTAGAGGAATTTAAGGATCTTGAAAAAGAAGATATAATGGCTTGCTTGGCTTATACAGCACAGATGGCAAATACGAAAGGCTTCCAAATCAGTGCATAATAAGGTTTGTTTTGGATAAAAGTATGATTAGACAGTAAACTTAGCCTATTCTTTAATAAACAAGAAAATGTAAAACCTTCGAGGTCTCGTAGACCTCAAAGGTTAGATTCAGACGATGCGCCAACTAACCGACATAGAACTTCAAGAAATCCGCAAAGCCATCATGCGGAAAGAGATATCCTCAGGTGAGATTCTGATGGAGGTGTACGACCATTATATCAGTCACTTGCAGGAGTTTCCCGAAGAAGGATTCAATTCTCAGCTTTTTGATTTGGAACAAAAATTCACCTATGCTTACTGCCATGCACTTCAGTTCCGATTCAACAAGGAGGCCAAAGAAGACATCCACAAAACCCAATGGTTAGTAATTCGGAAATATTTTTGCACATCTAGATGGCTCTATTTGGTGGGGATTCTGGCGATAGTCTATTACATCTCCAGCCAAGCAAGAAATGAGCAGGAATACACGCTGCTTTTGTTGTCTCCTATGATCCTACTTTTTGTATCCAACATTGTTTTCGGTATCCAAAACAGGAGGAAGTTGCGTCCAATAAAAAAAGCATTTAAAGGGATAGGAATTCCTATCAATTCCTCTCTGGCCTCACCTATTTCCGAGCGATTGTCTTTGCCAGTCCTGATGGCCCAAGTGTTTATCTATTTGCTCAAACTGATCTTCACCAACATTGATCTAACACCTTACCTTTCCGCTGGTGCTGGGATGGTGACAGTTGTACTTATAATGTACACCTTATCCGTTTGGGAAGTCTGGGAAATCAAATCTAAAACGGCATTGGTATGAAACTGACCGAAAAAGATATCGAAAACCTGCATTACCATATCAATGGAAAGCATATCCAATATATTGAAGTACGGGATGAAATATTAGACCATTACCTGACAGCCCTGGAAATGGAAGAAAAAAGGTCTTTTGAAGAGGTTTTAGCTGAATTGGATCAGACTTTTTCAATTGGATATTGCAGACAAACCGCTAGAAATTACCTTCAAAATCTAAAGGCAGAGTACGCAGTTCGATTCAAAAAGGAATTATTTGCGTTTTTTACTACAAAAAAAATCTGGCTGAGCTTAGTAGTACTTGGGTTGGTAATAAGCATCCCAAATTGGTTCCCCCAAAGTGGGAAATTGATCCATATTTTAAATAGTATCCTATTGATTTCTATAAGCTTTGAAAACTGGATTATTACAAAGACTTATCCCAACAAGGATCGAAAACACCATTATCGACGTATAGATAAAAAACCTATTTTAGCCATAACCAAAGCAGATTCTCCAAAAGGTTTTGCCATTTTACAGATGATTTGTTTTGTAACTATCATGATTCCTTTGTTTTTATTCAGCGAAGAAAATCTATATAAGCCCCCTTACTTTTATGCGACTACTATTGGGATTTGGTTATTTCTGCTAATGACAATTGTCAGATACCGCACAAAAACCAACCTTTCAAAACCTCAAATAAGCTAATCCCTACTTTCATGAGAATGCTATCTGAAAACGAAATCCAACTAATCAAAGCCCGCTTGGAAAGCCTTAGCCTTTCTTATATTGAAATATATAATGAACTCTATGATCATTATGTTACCGCACTGGAAGCAGTTTCAGAAGAATCTTTTGAAAGCAGGAAAAATGAGCTGGATGAGGAGTTTGCATGGTCCGTGGTACGAGAAATGGAAAAAGAGCTACTGAAAAACGTCAGTGAACAACTAGAACAATCACAATTTGAAGCTTTGAAATTTTGGAAAATGGATTTTTGGAAAGTCTTGGGCATTTTCATCTACACTGCTTTGTTGATTACAGTTTATGAATTTATTAGCCTTGACGTCATGTTGGTTTTTTCTTTCGTACCAGCATTGGGAATTATGATAGCCTTACTTAATCAGTCCGGAAATTACTTCTCATTTTCCCTTGACCCTAATTACTTCAGACCAAGAAATGTAATCCTTCAAGCAGCTTTGGGAAGGTATTCATTGGTACTAAACTTTAGTAATTTCTTTTTCATCTTAACATCTATTATCCTAAGCAACAATGGCTTTGAAAATTGGGCAATGTTATTGGTGCTTCTCTATAGTACGATTTTAAATGTCTATGCACTTTCATTATACGGTTCAATCAATCTCAAAACATTAAAACTGATCAAGCCATGAAACTAAATCACGAACAGCTGGAAACGATCAGGCTAGAATTGTTAAAAGTCAAGATTTATTACACCGACATTCAGGATGAATTACTTGACCATGTAGCTTCTGAGACCGAGCAACTCATGCAGAAAGGCATGGATTTCAACACCGCATTTTCTCAAGCCGCCAAAAAGGTAAACCCGGAAAAATTTCAGATGGATGTACTCATCACTACCCATTTGGCAAAGATGAAGTCAATTTTCAAATCATTCATGGAACCGATGATTTTAATCAAATCCCTATTGTTGGCAGGTTTTATACTGGCTGTTGTGCATGGGATTGGTTTTGATGTACCTTTTGCTATCAAACTTTTAAAAGCTTCTTTTGTAGGGATTGGTGCTGTGTTGATGTTGGCAAGCTTCAAGCTCAAAGCGCTCAATAATTCCAAGCTAGTAGCTTCTTGGAATTCAGCGTGGTTGATCTTCTGTCTTTTCTTGCCTATCACTAATTTCGGTTTGTTACGTTCCGTTGGATTTGATCCTCATACAATCCTGGCATTTACCTCTGTTTACGTATCATTTTTGTTTGTAAACGGCCTCACGCTGACCATCCGTGAAGCACAAAAATTGAAGACGGTATGAAACTGAACAACGAGCAAATCGAGCAACTCAAAAAACTGATTTCCTACAAGGGTTATCAGGAGATTAATGTACAGTACGAAATACTGGACCATGTGGCCTGTAAAGTGGAAGAGTTGATGGAGAATAATCCAAAGCTGACCGTAACCGATGCTTTTCAAAAAGTGCATGCTTCCTTTGGGATTTTTGGGTTTTCAGGACTGGAGGAGTCCTATAAAAAGATGATTGAAAAAAGACTTTGGGGTTATTATTGGAATGAACTCAAGCAACTCTTTACCAGCTACAGAATTATCTTTCCATTGGGGTTGCTTTTTATCTTTTTCCAATCCTCCGCTTTATTGCAGGATTCCAAAGCATGGATCTTGATGATGATAGGCTTTCTGTTCTTTTCATTTATATGGGTAGTAATCCGCTATTGGAATACCCACAAAAAGTATAAAATGTATGCTTCCTATATGGCTTCCAACAGTGTTTTCCAGCTGATTAATTTTGGAGTATTGGTTTGCACGCAGGGACATGCTTTTGTTTACAGACAGGAAGGTGTACAAGATGGCATATTTGCTAATATGCTTATTGGAGCAATTTTGACAGCGATATCCTTTCTTTTCATCAGCATTTTCATTTTACCAAGGGTCTTGGACAGGAGTATTGCAGATACGGAGGGCTTGATCCAGGTTTATGGGGAGGGATGAATCCCTTTATGATTCATGTCAGCCATGCCTATGGCATTATCCACCACCGTTTCCTGCCCTTAACAACGGGTTGAAACCCGTTGTTAAGATGTCGGCCGCTCCGATGGAGCTCAATATCCTTAGGCAAGAATGAAGACATTCCAAATAAAAAGAGCCCTGCTAGAATTGTTGAAAATCTCAGCTATCAGAGCCACCCGCACCAGTGCCAGAGGCACGGCCGACACCTTACCCGTGGGTTTCAACCCACGGATAAACAGGCATCTCACCTACCTAATAAGTCCCGTAGGGATGGATGACATTAAATTAACCGATTAATTCAATCGCAATGCTTCCACGACAACAAGATGATTTTTATTTTTATAGGAGTATCCATTTTGTTTTACCTAACCTTTTTTCAACATGGCCAACACCTACTCCTGCTTGGTAGTCCAAACAGTTTTTGCAGTCAAGTACAGAAATGCATTGATCCAAAATCCATGGAAAGAGGAATTATTCTCTGTAATTGGGAACCTAATCAATGAGACAGAATGTCAATCTTTAATCGTAAATGGCGTATCCGATCATGTGCATTGTTTATTTGGCTTAAAACCAAAACACTCCCTATCCAATGTAATGCAATCCGTAAAAGCAAAATCCTCCAAATGGCTTAATGAATCGAATTACCTACAATCAAGATTTGAATGGCAGGATGGTTTTGGTGCTTTTTCATACAGCAATGGTCAAATAAATAAGGTGTATCATTATATCAAAAACCAAGAAGCACATCACCGTAAGACCGCCTTTTTGGATGAATATGAAATGATGCTAAAAAAATACCGTATTGATTATGATGATAAATACCTTTTCAAATTACCTGAATAATATCGGCCATGCCTATGGCATTTGCTCTACCTCATCCTGCTCTGATCAACGGGTTAAAACCCGTTGCTAATCAATCGGCCGCTCCGATGGAGCTAAATTTTTCTGTTAAATCATATTTGAATCCTTTAGGAAGGAAAGCCTGAGACAAAGATTAAAAACCTCAGGCACCACAGACCGACCCCTAACCTAGTGCCACCGGCACGGCCGACATCTTACCCGTGGGTTTCAACCCACGGATACCCATGCATCACTCCCCAAAAAGTCCCGTAGGGATGGGCGATATACTCTTAAATTTTACTATCAATACAACCCTATCCCTATAAAATCTGCCAAACCTACACCATTTTAACCCGTGAAATCCCGTTGTTAAGATGTCGGCCGCTCCGATGGAGCTATATTTTTCTGTTAAATCATATTTGAATCCTTTAGGTAGGAAAGCCCAAGACAAAGATTAAAAAACCTCAGACACCACAGACCGACCCCTAACCCAGTGCCACCGGCACGGCCGACATCTTACCCGTGGGTTTCATCCCACGGATACCCATGCATCACTCCCCAAAAAGTCCCATAGGGACGAACAACAACTACACCTAATTCTGTCATACCTGCATTCTGCAGAAAGGCTTATGTCATTAGGCCCGAAAAATATTCCTTAACCATCTAAACCTTCCTTTTCTTTCTTCAACCTCTGCATATCGGACACCAATTAAATATTTGGGCAAAAATGGTGGGAATATGGTAAAATGGCTTGGTGACAAGGAAAACCTAAGAATATCTTTACCCCCTGACTTTTCCTGATACAACGCCAACTTTTTTTGAGGAATATCATTGATATCAGCTGTAAAAGCTATGATTAGGTACCCGGGAGCAGCCAGCATGTTTTCACCTGAGACATCAATAGAATTAAAACCATCTTTGAGCTCATCTAATAAAATCGTTTTTGAAGTGAGTTCATTTAATTCACTTAAGGACATGTTTTTAGAAAATTCCGGCTTATCATCTGTATTGAATACCCTCATATAAAGTTTATCAGGATAGCCTTCTCCCTTGAAAAAATGAAAGCTAACGTCATTTAGTTTGATCTTTTTTTTCAACCTGAATGCATTGCCATGAAATTCACCGCTGCTTTCCAAATTCATCATCATGGGCATAAAGCCTTCATTTTTATCAACAGATCCATACAGTTTCAATCCATCCGAACGCTCATGCCAATTGATTTCGCGTTCATTGAGTGGTACTACTTCAACTTCACTTAATTCAAAAATCCGTTCCTCTAATTTTATCAATTGTGTCCCCCTTGTACTTTGGAGGTAAATATTTTGATGATGATAAGCAGAAGCGCTCACATGAACATAAAGAGAATCTATATCTTCAATCAATTGAATCTTAAAATTACCATCCTCATCAGAAATAGCACCAAGATTTTGATAATCAATGGACCTAACGGTAGCAAATGAAACCCCCTTTCCGGTTTGCCTATCTAGTATTTGACCATAAATAGTTTGTTGAGCTACTCCCGGCAGCATGCCTAAAAGCAACATAAAGAAAAATAATACCCATCTCATATTTTCTTCAAGTTTTCGATGACTTTTCTAAAATGATCAATTTGAAAGAATTCATTTCAAATAGAATTTAAATAAAAACAACTTTTCTTTTAAATCAGGAAACTCAACATCACTGGCATTTTTTCCGAAGGGTTTCGAAACCAACTCATAATCATCTTTGGACAAATACCCCACACTATAATAAAATTCGTCCCCTGAGCCATAAGGCACAGGTACATTTACCTCACTGAACATTTCATTCCATGAAACCGAAACATTGTCTCTAAAATCTGATCTATTGACCCTTGCTATGCCATGATTTTCTAATCCACGGTGGTAAAGGAAAAAATAATGGTCACCATACTCCATTCCGTTAAAAGTACAGCACTTTTTTTCAGACTCTTGGATAAAGGAATTTACCTCATAAATATCAGTTGTACTGAGCATCTTTGATGGAATCCCTTCCTCGCTGAAAAAAACCTGAAACAAAGGCATAAATTCACCAGTATTATCCTCATATCTTACCAGCTTCTCTTCCAAGGAGAGGTGAAAAAACCGAGAATGACTGTTGAAAAACCTAGGTTCCATAGAGAATGGAATGACAGGGAATTTTGTGTGCAATATCGGTTCTAGTTTACCTTCTGTTTGCTTGAAGGCTAACACATAACCATCTGGTTCTTTGATTAGATCATCGGGAAACAACAATAGCCCTTCCCCATTTTTCAAATGAGCAATATTGCTGTAATATTTATCAAGCTTTTCTGATCCTATGAAATTGAAATTCGAATCAAAATAAACTAATTTTAGTAAGGATCGATCCAAAACCAACATTTCATTCCTAGCCTCATCAACGCTAAAAATGTAAGGACTATTAAACCCTTCAGGGGCATCATTAACAGAATTAATCTCAGCAATAAAATTTCCTTGAAGGTCAAATTTTACAATCTTCTTACCCTGAGACTCATCCATTAAATAAATGTAATCCCCAACAATTTTGTAAGAATCGATATTTCCTATCCAAAATTCTTCATTGCTAAACTTTAGTTCAAAAAAATCCATGTCCCGAAAGAAATCTTTAAAATTCATTTTAGAATTTTCTTCGGTGAGCTCAACTTTTTCAAACTCAATTGGCTGAATTACTTTCCAGCAAGAGTTTAAAAATATGACCATTATCAAAAGTAAAATCAAGTTTCTGGCCTTCATGATCTTAAATTCTTGTCCACCAATACCCTAAAATTTAAAATTCCTTCCAATTTAGATTTAAATTAAAGTAGTATATCTCGAAAGGGATATCCTACAAAACCTAAACAATATTTACTTAACTACAATTGGACATCTAACAATGACACAATCATGACCAGGCTTATTTTTGCGACCTGACAAACAAAGAATGTCACTACCTGTCCCGGGAACACTTCAAAATTACCAACGCCCCAAAAAAAATCAGTTAAACTAATTTAAAAAGTAAATTCAACTATTTTTATAAATCAAAGCTTTCTTCTGGCTTTTAGCTGTGAAATGTATTGTGGTGTGACATTGAAATAAGTAGCCAGGTGTTTCTGGGGAATCCTTACCCATAACCCGGGATTTGTCTGCTTAAAATATTCCCACCTATCAAGGAAAGTCTTTTTCCCATTAATCAATTTCCATTGAAGATTATGCTGATACTTGATCGTCGAGACCTCTTTAAATACATCGAGTAATACTTGAGGGGGCAAGAAATCCTGTTGGAAAAAGTCCATACTTAAGACCAAGATCCTACTTTCCTCCAATGCCTCTACCGTAAACGAAGATTTGATTTTTCCTCCGAAATAAAATCCGGTTAAATAATAATTACCTTCTGCTATGAATGAATTGGTAAATTCTTCATCTCCGTTTTCATGATATTCTCGCAGCAATCCTGATGCTACCCAAAATAAGTTATTCAAAAGTTGGCCTTGGACAATCAAGGATTGGCCTCTTTTGAGTGAGATGGTATCCATCGAAGAATCAGCTTCTAGACCTGTCAATTTTCTAAAAACAAAATCAAAACCTTTCATAACAAAACAATTAAACAATCACCTAATATATTATTCTTAGTCAATAATTAAAAATTAAATCCAGCAAATAATATCAAATTCATTCCTTCCTGCCAATCACTCAAATCTGCTACTTTAAGAATTTACGAATCTTAAAGAGTTTAACTTGGTAAGCCTTCCTCCAAAAAATGAACAAATCATTAAATCTTAGAGACTTTTGATGCAAATCAGACTGAAACCAAATTTTCTTCCTACCTTTGCAGCCTAATTCAAATTTACAATGCAGAATATTCGGAATATCGCGATTATCGCTCACGTTGACCACGGTAAGACCACCCTGGTGGACAAAATCATCCATGCCTCCAAAATTTTCCGTGAAAACCAACAGTTTGACGATTTAATCCTGGATAACAACGACTTGGAAAGAGAAAGAGGGATTACCATTCTTTCCAAAAACGTATCCGTACGATATAAAGACCATAAAATTAACATCATTGATACTCCTGGTCACGCCGACTTTGGCGGTGAAGTAGAAAGGGTATTAAAAATGGCCGATGGGGTAATCCTATTGGTGGATGCTTTTGAAGGTCCAATGCCTCAAACCAGATTCGTATTGGGTAAAGCCTTAAATCTTGGCTTAACACCTATTGTAGTAGTCAACAAAGTGGACAAACCAAACTGTCGCCCTGATGAAGTACATGAGGCAGTTTTTGACCTGATGTTCAATTTGGATGCCACAGAAGAGCAGTTAGAATTCCAGACCCTTTATGGCTCGGCCAAAAACAATTGGATGGGACCTGACTGGCAAAACCCAACTGACTCCATTCTTCCACTTTTGGACGCCATCATTGAATACATTCCAGAACCTAAAATTGAAGACGGTTCTCTGCAAATGCAGATTACTTCCCTGGATTACTCTTCTTTCGTAGGACGTATAGCCATCGGAAGGGTAAAAAGAGGAACTATCACAGAAAATGCCCAATTGACCTTATGCAAGGCTGATGGTGTATTTAAAAAAGTAAGGGTTAAAGAATTGCATGTATTTGAAGGCTTGGGTAAAAACAAGGTATCAGAAGTACATGCAGGAGATATTTGTGCAGTTACAGGAATCGAGGACTTCGAAATCGGCGATACCATCGCTGCTCTGGAAAACCCTGAACCACTTCCAAGAATCGCCATCGATGAACCAACGATGAACATGCTCTTCACGATCAACAACTCTCCTTTCTTTGGTAGAGAAGGAAAATTCGTGACTTCACGTCACCTGAGAGACAGATTGATGAAGGAAATGGAGAAAAACCTTGCTTTGAGAGTAGAATCTACAGATTCTGAAGATAAATTTCTTGTTTACGGAAGAGGTATCCTTCACTTGTCTGTCTTGATCGAAACCATGAGAAGAGAAGGTTACGAACTTCAAGTAGGCCAGCCTCAGGTGATTTTCAAAGAAATTGATGGCGTTCAGTGCGAACCAATAGAAACCTTGGTTGTAGACGTGCCTGAGGAGACAGCTGGAAAAGTAATCGAATTGGCTACTCAGAAAAAAGGTGAATTGTTGATCATGGAACCAAAAGGTGACTTGCAACATTTGGAATTTAAAATTCCTTCCAGAGGTTTGATCGGTCTGAGAAACAATGTTTTGACTGCTACCCAAGGTGAAGCCATCATGAACCACAGATTTTCCGCATACGAACCTTATAAAGGAACCATTGCCGGAAGAATCAATGGATCCTTGATCTCGATGGAAGGCGGTCAGTGTACTGCTTATGCCATTGACAAATTGCAGGACAGGGGTGTTTTCTTCATTGAACCAGGTGATGAACTGTACACAGGTCAGGTAATTGGAGAACATTCAAGAGACAACGACCTAGTTGTAAACGTGCAGAAAGGCAAGAAATTGACCAACATGCGTGCTTCCGGCTCTGATGACAACACCAGGATCGCTCCTCCAAAAAGATTCTCCTTGGAAGAAGCCATGGAATACATCCAAAAAGATGAATACCTTGAAATCACTCCAAAATCCATCCGTATGAGAAAAATCTATTTGGATGAGAATGAAAGAAACAGAATGGCGAAGAAAGATGCGTAAGAGAAGTGGGAGATTAGAGGCGAGAGTTTAGACTAATCAGTCGAGAGGTTATTATCTTATAGTGATTGAAATATGAATTGCGGAATAATAGAAATAAGCCTTCGGCGAAATAGTAAGATGCGTTTAAAACTATAGATCTCTCTTAAAAGTAAATTTCACGTAAATACAAGACAGACCTCAGAAGTTGAAAGACTTTTGAGGTCTTTGAAGTTTCAGAAAAAAAGAACCTCTCAATTAATCAAACCTGTAAATATCTAACACGACTTCATCTTCATTGAGCCCTTCATAAAAAGAATTGGTTCGGGAAAGGTAAAGCCCATTTTTACCTACAAAAGAATTGTATGGTTTATGAATCTTCCCAGGAAACCGTTTTTCAGTAAGGAAATTAAAGTCTTTATCCAATACAATGATGCTGAAATCATTTTTCATCTGTGGAAATTGGTCAACCAAATCAGAATCATCCATTTCTCTTCCGATTGTAACAAACCTGTAATAAACCTCCCTATAGGCATCGTAAATAATTGAATAGTATGTTGTTTGGGTGACTATTTCCCTGATTTCAATATCATTAGGAGAACCAGAAACCGCGGAATACTTCAGCGGTTTGGCAAACTCACTTTTGGCATAAACTGATTTTAGCTGATTCCAATCATTATCAAAAATCAACAAAGAATCTAATGCAGACCAAGAATAAATCCATAAATTCCCTTGCCTGATTCTTGAATAATTTCCCAAACCTATGGGCCAAACTTTCCCGTGATAAAAATCCGGAACAGTAATCTGATCAATTCTTGAAACCTCATTGGTAACCAAATCGACCCTCACTGCAGGACGAAATGCTTTCATATCTTCATCGGAATTCAAAAAACCATTCAGGCTCATGTCTGAAAAATACAAATTACCATGTTCATAGATAGTCATGTTATTGGCCCTTGAATAATGGTTTACCAAGCTTTTCATCCATTCCTGGGGGCTAGTCCTATCTACCTTTTGTGGACTGAATTGAGTGATCACTTCCCCATTACCATTCAATAGCGAAATACCGTTCAATTGCATTTGATCAAACAAAAAAATTGAATCGGAATTATGATAAAAGAAGCCATATAAAGCACGTATAGGAAACTTTTCATCCTTTACAATATCGATCCTTTTTAACTTTTCCCCCGTTTCCAAGTCATAAAAATCAAATGAGAAATTTACCCTGTTCATCACCAAAAGCAGCTCCATCCCTTCTTCATTGATTACTTGAAATTCAGTGAAATTAAAATCTGAAATGGAATCTATCTCCAATTTGAGTTGCCCAACATTAGTAAAGCTCCCATCAAAAGTTTTCTTTCCAGAATATCCATCTTTCTCCGAACACGCCAATACACTGATTAAGAGGACTATAAATTGCAATAAATATTTATTCATAATTTTAGCTGATACAATGAACATTAAACTAAAGAAATAATAAATAAATTACCAATGTCAATCAATATTTTTTTAGTTTATTGATCAGTCCCTTGCCCATTAGATCCTATAAACATGAAAATATTTTATCAAACCCTAACCATTTTCCTGATTTTGACTGCCTGTTCCAAAAAAACTGACCCAATCAATACTATCTTCCAGAATTACCAAGGAGAAAATCCAGGGGCATCAGTAGCCATCATTCAGGATGGGAAGATCGTTTATCATGAGTCATTTGGAATGGCCGATAAGGAGAATCAAGTGCCAGTCCAGGCAAACTCCAATTTCAGGTTGGCATCTGTCAGCAAGCAATTTACCGCGACAGCTATCCTAATTTTGGAATCAAGGGGTTCGATAGACCTAGATTGGAACTTAGATCAGGTTTTTGAGGAATTTCCAGCTTATGGAAAAACAATAAAAGTCCATCATTTACTAAACCATACCTCAGGTATTTGGGATTATGAAGATTTTGTCCCTGATGATGCCCCCCAAGTTACTGATACCGATGTGCTTGAATTCATCAAAAACCATCCATCGGTGTATTTTGAAGCAGGGACTGAATTCCGCTATAGTAATACCGCTTATGCCCTTTTGGCCCTGATGGTAGAAAAATACTCCCATCAGACTTTTCAGGATTTTTTGAAAACCGAGATTTTCAACCCTTTGGGAATGCAAAACACCCTTGCTTTTGTACCTAACTACAATGAAGTCCCTAACAGGGCTTTCGGGTACAGTAAAGAAAACGGAGCGTGGGTTCGAAAAGACCAAAGCAGCACCTCAGCTGTTTTGGGTGATGGTGGGATATATTCCAATGTACCCGATCTTTTCCTTTGGGACCAAGCCTTGTATGAAGGAAAAATCCTTCACAAGGAAACCATCGAAAAGACATTTATTAAAGGAAAGCTCAATGATGGCAGGGAAATCCCCTATGGCTTGGGTTGGCATATCAAAGAATACGAAGGAGAAAAGGCAATATATCACACCGGCAGCACCACTTCTTTCAGAAATATTTTTTACCGAATTCCTCAGAAGAATTTAAGCATTATCATCCTGACCAATCGAAACATTCCTGAGGAAAATAAAATGGTAGATTTGGCTGAAAAAGTTCTCAAATCTTATATAGCTAATTAATTATTAACGCAAAGCATCACCCTAAGATCGGCTTCATTAACAGCACTTTAAGCTTAAAATCAAGCTCAATCTCTTCATTATACAGATTCGGATTTCTCCAAATTCAAAACCTTAATGCTAAAAAAGACGTGAGGAAATAGAAAACCCAACTATGAAAAACATTCTAATACTCTCCTTTTTTTACGCATTTACGGTTAATGCGTTCGCGCAAACTCAATTAGACAGAATTCACCTAAAAGATGAAATCAAAGAAGTACTGGTAGAAGAAGTGGGATCCAATTACATCAAATTCAAATACCCTAATGAAAACGCTTCTTACACAATCAGCAAACATCAGGTGGATAAAATCATCTTTTCAACAGGAAGGGAAGAAGTCTTTGAATCAGCATTTAAAACAGTGACCTCTGTACACGACTACGAAAATGTCTACATTTCTTATGTTCCTCAGGATGTAGAAGGCCTTAAATCATTGGGTCAGGTATTCTCAAAAGCTACTGGTGTAACGACACTTTCCAGCATCAATAATGTAAACAACAGGGCTGTTAGAAAAGTGAAAATGGAAGCTGCAATGTTGGGTGCAAATGTAGTACTCGTTGGAAATACTTTCCAACGGGGGAATCAGTACGGTAATGAAAACATCCCGGGGAATGCTACCATGACAAGTATTTCCGGAACTGCATATACTTCAAATGCAAAAAACTTCAACCTTGACGAGGTAAAAAATTATTTGAATGATTATCAATATGCCTTTTTCCAAAAAGACCAATTAAACAGGAATGCTTTTGATAAAAGAACTACGGTTGAAGAAATGTATGACAGAAACCTGAATGTTAAACTTTTCCGATTTGACGAAGTCTATGAAAAAGATGGTCAAGTATATGTAAAATCAAGTAATCTAAAATCAAAATCAGGTGAACTAAGGGTTTTGTTCGCCAATGAAGAAAATATCACGCTCGTAGAACAGCATAACAACACCATTTACAACTATTTCCTGCTAAGTGAGAAAGAACCAAGAATAGTTCAAATGATGGCCATCAAAGACAGGAACACAAAGTAATCTTGAGAACCATCTTATTAAATTGGGAACCTAGTAAAAGCCTTACCCGAAAGGGCTATTACTAGGTTCACCATCTTCGCCTAATCTCCTTTCTTCTTTTCATTTGGGCAAAAATGGGTTAAATTCGTGACCCGTTTATTTGGGAATGAATTTTGCCCATAATTGAAAAAAACAATATATGAGAATTGTATTCCTCCTGACCCTGTTTATTTCCGCATTTTCCTTACAAGGTCTTGCCCAAGATCAATTAGCGGAATACAAAAGAGCCAAAACCTTGATGGGTTATGGAAATTATGCAGATGCCATGGAATCGTTTCGTCCTTATATGGATTCGAATAAATTTGGTGGTTTATCCAACTATGCTTCCTATCATTTTGCATGGTCAGCTTATCAAAATGGGCAGTATGTCTTGGCACAAACCATCCTTAAAAACATCTCTGAGCAGACTTCCTGGGCAAAAAAAGATGAAACAAGATACCTGTTGGCCTTAGCTTATTTTCAAGAAGGCAAAAATATTGAAGCCTTGGAGGAGATCGGAAAAATAAGATCTCCAGAAATCAAAAAACAGGCTGAAAACGCCTCATATAATTTCCTACAAAATGTTTCTGTCAGCTTTTTAATGGGAAATATTCGGAAATTCAATGATAACAAAGGCTTTATGCTGGCCCTTAAGGAAAAAATGGAAAAACAAACCATCATGACCAATGAGGAAAGAGCAGTGTATAACCAAATTAAAGATATTCAGACAGGAGGCAATCAAGAAAGCTCAAAAGAATCTAAAAATCCACAAGCTTTGGACATAGCAGTGATTCTTCCCTTCAACTATGCAGGAGGAACAGGTGTAACAAATCTTGGCAATGGTAACTTTGTATTTGAGCTTTACCAAGGCTTGGAATTTGCTGCGAAAGAATTGAAAAAAAGTGGCTTAAAGCTGAACATCAGAACTTTTGACACAGAAAGAAACCTGTCTAAGGTTCAAAATATTTTAGCCGACCCATATTTAAAACAAGCAGATATCATCATTGGACCAATTTACCCAGATGAAACTGAATATGTGATGGCTTTTGCGGAAAGGAACAGCATCCCATTTATCAACCCACTCTCAAATGTCGATGACAAAATGCAGGGCACCAATTTCTCCTACCTTTTCCGCCCTTCCATCAATTCTTTGTCAGAAAGTATCATTCAATTTTCCAGAAAAAACAACACTGGCAAGAGAATCGCCATAGCATACTCAAATACCACTAGAGACGAGCTTTTAGCAAAAAACTTGGGTGAAAAGGCCCAAAAAAACGGATTCACTGTCATCAGAAACCAAAAAGTAGCAGGTAGGGAGATAATTGATCTTTTTGACCAAATCCAATTGAAATTTGATTCAGCTGCAAGAGCGGATATGGTAGTAGTCCTCAGTGATGATCCTAATACAGCTTCACTCGTTTTTGGTTTTATGGAATCACAAAATATTAAGACGCCTGTCATGGTTTTGGACAGTTGGCTCTTTTTCAATTTCGCCAATTATGAAATGTTGACCAGCCAAAACTTCCGGTTTATCGGAAATAACACCATCCGTTTTGACAGTAAAAATCTCGAAGGGTTCAGGGAAAATTTTTATAAGACATATACTAATTATCCCGCATTCAATACTCATTTAGGTTATGAATTAATGCATTGGGTTGCTGGCACTATAAATCCTCAAAAAGGTTTTGACTTCAGAAAAAACCTGGATGCTGCAGGTTTTAATACTGGAAAGATAACCTATGGCTTTGATTTCAACAGACAAAACAACAATACCCATGTACCTGTTTTGAGAATGGTTAATGGTATCTTGGAAGAAAATTAAACTTAGATTCATGCAGATTACAAGAAGTAAAGCGCTATTCGAAAAAGCGAAAAATTATATTCCAGGTGGCGTAAACTCTCCTGTCCGAGCATTCAGGGCTGTAGGAGGTGATCCCATTTTTATCAAAAGAGCAGACGGAGCCTTCATTTATGATGAAGACGACAATGCTTACATTGAATTGATCAATAGCTGGGGACCAATGATCCTTGGACATAACCATCCAATGATTCGGGAAGCCGTCATCAAGGCCATGGAAAACGGGACTTCTTTTGGTGCGCCAACTGCAAGGGAAGTTGAAATTGCTGAACTGATCACGCATATGGTGCCTTCAGTAGAGAAGGTCAGAATGGTAAATTCAGGCACAGAAGCAACCATGTCGGCTATCCGTGTGGCCCGTGGATTTACAGGCAGGGATAAATTCATCAAAATGGAAGGCCATTATCATGGTCACGGAGATTCATTCCTGATTTCGGCAGGTTCAGGAGCTATCACCATGGGCAATCCTGATTCTCCGGGGGTCACTAAAGGTACAGCTAAAGATACCTTACTCGCTCCTTACAATGACCTTGAGGCGATTGAAAAACTCGTAAGAGCAAACAAAAATGAAATTGCTGCCATCATTTTGGAACCAGTTCCCGGAAACATGGGCCTTGCTATTCCACAAAAAGGTTACCTAGAGGGGCTAAGAAAAATCTGTGACAGAGAAGGAATCGTACTGATATTTGATGAAGTGATGACAGGATTCCGCTTGGCCAAAGGTGGTGCCCAAGAACTTTTTGGAGTTTCTCCGGATATGACCACATTGGGAAAAATTATCGGAGGTGGCATGCCTGTAGGTGCATATGGCGGTAAAAGAGAAATAATGGAACATGTCTCTCCTGCCGGTCCTGTCTACCAAGCTGGAACACTTTCCGGAAATCCAATTGCGATGGCAGCAGGGCTAACTATGCTAAATTATCTGAACGAACATCCCGAAGTTTACAATCAATTAAATGAGATTGGCAACAAACTCACTCAAGGAATTCGAAAATCATTGGACAAATTAGGGTTGAAATACACGATCAACCATTTAGGGAGTATGTACAGCCTTTTCTTTACCGGTCAGCAAGTCTTTGACTTTAACTCAGCCAAACAATCCAACACTGTTCTATTTGGAAAATACTTCCAAGAAATGTTGAAAAGAGGGATTTATTTAGCACCATCCCAATTCGAAAGTTTATTTCTTTCAACTGCCCTAACAGATGAATTGATCCAAAAAATTCTACATGCAAATGAGGAGTCACTAATAGCGCTCCATCATTAATCCGAAACCGCAGGTCAAAAACCTGCGGTTTTTTCTAATAATTTCAAAAATTATGAATTAATTTTATACCAATAACCATTTCATGGTTAGATTGAAACATTCTTTTGGTTAAAAACCACTCAACTTGTACATATACTTATTTAAAGTTTGAATTAAAAAAAATGAAGCTATTTGTTTACGGCATCAAAAACTGCAATACCATGAAAAAAACCTTCGATTTTTTAAATGAGGAAGGTATTGCCTATGAATTTATAGATTACAAAAAAACAGCCCCTAACACAGGATTGCTGAAAAAGTTTATCGGTCAAGTTGGGTTGGAATCGCTGATCAACAAACGGGGCACTACCTTTAAAAAATTATCGGATACTGAAAAGATGGCCTTGGAAGACAAGGATTCTGCTGTAGGCATTTTAACCAAAAAAAGCAGCATGATCAAGAGGCCAATTATTGAATTTCCTGATGGAGAATTAGTTTTAGGGTTTGAACCAAATCAAATAAAAAATAAATTCAATCATTAATCATTTAATTTAAATACTCTTCAATATTGATGTTTTGAAATATTTGTGAAATAATTACGATTAAATAGATGATTTGGACAACTTCATAAACTCTTCCTAAGCTTTACAGATTAAATCTGGAATCTTGAGATGCTGTGGAGATGGATGTTAAAAATGAAATTTTTAAAAAACGCATGCTCTTTTTGAATGGAAATTAAAACTAATAGATTATACTTCCTTGATTGGTTAAGGGTTATCTCCATCTTCTTGGTCTTCCTTCACCATGTGGGTATGCCATTCAGTGGGCAAAGCTGGCTTGCTAATTATCAGGAACCAAGCGATACACTTCTAGCGTTCATGATATTTTTTCAGCAATGGAGACTAAGCTTACTGTTTCTAATTTCTGGAGCAGGTACTTATTTAGCATTTTCCAAGAGAAGTTGGCTGCAATATTTTTGGGAACGCACCAAGAGATTGTTAATACCCCTATATTTTGGAATATTCTTTATAAGCCCGCCACAAACCTTTTATCAGTTTTACGATCAATATCAAAGTTATTGGGATCTATATCCCGAAGTTTTCATAAATAGACCAATACTGCATCTCTGGTTTATAAAAATGCTTTACGCATTTTCTGTCGTCATTATCCCCTTTATTCTTTTTTTGAGAGCCGAAAAACAAAACTTCTTTAAAGATAAAATTTCAACATTATTAAAAAATCCTTGGGCTGTTTTTAGCTTAGGTCTGGTTTTCGTCTTGATTATGGTAATTGTAAAGAAATTATTCCCTTATAATGCCGATGCTTTTCTTACCAACTATAGCACAAGTGTTCCTTTCTTTCTTTACTTCACCACTGGCATTTTATTGGCATCAAATGCAAAATCTTGGTGGGGTCTATTTGAAAGGAGGCAGTTTTTCCTATCAATGGCTGTGGCAAGTACAATTGCCTTCTATACACTTTACTTCAATCGAGAGTATTTCGCGTCTTTGGGGATTAGCCAAGAGGTGCTTGAAGTAATTTGGAACAGCATCAGTGGAATCATGGGCTGGCTGGTTATCCTCAGCATCATAAGCTACTCCATTAAATTCCTGAATTTTTCTAATAAATGGTTAAAACCACTTAATGAAGCTATCTATCCTTTTTATATCATTCATCAGACCATTTTAACTGTATTGGCATTTTATATAGTTCAAATGGATCTATATTGGCCCATCAAACTCTTTATGGTCATGATTGGAACACTAATCGGGTCAGCAGGGGTATACAAACTCATTATTTATCCTATAAAGCCTCTTTGGTTTTTCTTTGGCATGAAATCAAAAACCGATAAAACATTCAACAAGTCAAGCAACAAAAAAGAAGTTAGTTCAGAGTTGGTCTAACCCAACCATTATTGATATTAAAAAAGGGCAGATCCATTTTAGACCAGCCCTTTTTCTTATTTAAAATTCACCATATAAGCAGGTAAATTCTCAAGGATATCTGCTGTCATCTTTTGCAAATCATACTCATGCTTCCATCCCCAATCTGCTCTGGCATGACTATCATCAATGCTATCGGGCCAACTATCCGCTATAGCTTGCCTAAAGTCAGGTGCATAACTGATGGAAAAATCTGGATAAGTTAATTTTATGCTTTCATAAATTTCTTTAGGTGAAAAGCTGATAGCAGACAAATTATAGCTCGATCTTATTTTCACATTCTCTTTAGGAGCATGCATCAAATCCAACGTGGCTTTGATGGCATCATGCATATACATCATTGGCAGATACGTGTCTTCACTCAAGAAAGAAACAAAATGTTCTCCTGCAATAGCCTTATGGTAGATATCAACGGCATAATCAGTAGTCCCTCCACCGGGAAGCGACTTATACCCAATCAAACCTGGATACCTTAAACTTCTCACATCCACACCATATTTTTGAAAATAGTATTCACACCATCTTTCCCCTGCCTGTTTGGATATTCCATATACTGTATTGGGCTCTTTTACACAATACTGTGCGGTATTGACTTTAGGGGTGTTAGGCCCGAAAACAGCTATAGAGGAAGGCCAATAAACTTTATCAAGCTTTTCTTCTTTTGCGAGTTCAAGTACAAAAAGCAAACTTTCCATATTCAGATGCCATGCAAAAAGTGGATTCTTCTCGCCTGTTGCCGATAAAACTGCAGCTAAATGATATATTTGCTTGACTTGCTCCTTTTTGACCAGATTACGGACTGAATCTTTGTCCATGATATCTAGAACAGTTGATTTGCAATAATCAAACTTCTCTAAAGCTTTGGGATTAATATCGGTGGCTATTACATTTTCACCACCATACATGTCAGATAAGGCCTTTGTAAGTTCCGACCCCAATTGACCTGCTGCACCAATTATTAAAACTCTTTCCATGTTTGAACTTTCCATCTCCGAATCCAGCCGGACCCTTGATGTTTTTTGATTATATTTGGGACTGAATGGGGCAAAAATAATGAATTCAGATGATGAATTTCATTTATTTCCCCTCAGACTTCTTTTTAATTCCATTCAAACTGTCAAAATATGTACGATACTTTAAAACCCAAATTAGAGAAAGAGTTAAAGGAGATTGAAAATACTGGCCTTTTCAAGAAAGAAAGGATTATTACCTCACCTCAAGCCGCAGAAATCACCATATCAGGCGGTCAAAAAGTCCTGAATTTTTGTGCCAACAATTATCTTGGACTTTCCTCCCACCCTAAAGTCATTGAAGCAGCGAAAAACGCAATTGATACCCACGGATTCGGTATGTCTTCCGTTAGATTTATATGCGGAACTCAAGATATTCACAAGGAACTGGAAGGCAAGATTTCCAAATTCCTTGGAACTGAAGACACTATTTTATATGCTGCCGCATTTGATGCAAATGGCGGAGTCTTTGAACCAATCTTTGGTCCAGAAGATGCCATCATTTCAGATGCGCTGAACCATGCTTCGATTATTGATGGGGTAAGGCTTTGTAAAGCCATGAGATTCCGTTACAAACACAATGACATGGAAGACCTGGAAGCCCAACTCAAAGATGCGGAAGCCAAAGGCACCCAACAAAAAATCATTGTGACCGATGGTGTATTTTCCATGGATGGAACCATTGCTCAATTGGATAAAATAGTTGAATTGGCAGAAAAATACAATGCATTGGTGATGTCTGATGAATGTCACTCAACAGGATTTATGGGAAAAACCGGAAGAGGTGTACATGAATACAGAAATGTGATGGGCAAAATTGATATCATCACAGGTACCTTAGGTAAAGCCCTTGGTGGGGCATCAGGAGGTTTTACTTCAGGCCGGAAAGAAATCATTGAAATGCTCCGTCAGCGTTCCAGACCATACCTTTTCTCTAATACCTTGGCCCCTTCTATCACAGGTGCATCCATAGCAGTTTTTGACCTGCTTTCGGAGACTACCGAGTTGAGGGATAGACTTGAAGATAACACCAAGTATTTCAGGTCCAAAATGACCGAGCTTGGGTTTGATATCAAGCCAGGAGAACACGCTATCGTACCCATCATGTTATATGATGCTGTTTTATCACAAAAAATGGCCGAAAAACTACTGGAAAAAGGAATCTATGTAATTGGTTTTTACTATCCGGTAGTTCCGAAAGGAGAAGCCAGAATAAGGGTTCAGATCTCTGCCGGGCATGAAAGACACCATTTGGATAAGGCTATACAGGCATTTGCTGAAGTTGGCCGAGAACTGGGAGTGATCAAGTAACATGAATGAATAATCAAAAAAGCCTTGAAGTGAACTTCAAGGCTTTTTTGATAGTCAAATATCAAGAATATTTGAAAAAGGGGAAGCAATAAAAAAAGGGGCAAAAGCCCCTTTTATATTTTTTATCCAAGTTTGAATCTGATAGGAAGTCTCATCCTAACCCTCACTGGACGACCTCTTTGCTTACCTGGTGTCCATTTTGGAGCGCCAGAAACTACTCTAAGTGCTTCTTCATCGCAACCTCCACCAATACCCCTAAGGAGTTCAACATCCTGAATAGATCCATCAGTGTTTACAACGAATACCACATATACAGTACCCTCGATCCCCATTCTTCTAGCTTGAGTCGGATATTTAAGGTTTTTCCTCAAATACTCATTCCATGCTTCCATACCTCCTGGGAATTCTGGAGAATTCTCAACCACGTCGAAGATTTCATCAGCTTTCTCAACAACAGGAGCATCTGCGATAACTACCTCTTTGATCACTGTCTCTTCTTTAACGTCCAAGTCAAAATTTACTTCGATTTTTTCTTCAATTTCAACTTCATCTGGAATTTCCTGGATTACAGGCTGCTCTACCGGTGGTGGTGGCGGAGGTGGTTGCTCTGTGATCGGAATATCCAAGAGTTCCTCAAAATCATCGGCTACTTGTCCTAAATCTTTCAAAGGTCCTATATCATAAGACTTATATTCGAAAGCAAAGAGAACAAGACCGACGCTGATGAGGAGACCAAGGTTCAGGAACATTCCTGATTTTTTGGTCAAATCCGCATTTGGCGTCTTTTTAGCTTCCATGGTTGTACTTTATAAAGGTTAATAAATTTTACAATTTAAGAGACAACAATTCTAGCCATTTATTTTTACTTATACAAGCCTGCTGTTTGCCTTGTATAAAATAATAAAACCGATAAAACCAATTATCCCTCCTATAAGATTTGCAGCTATGTCTTCAAACTCAAAAGAGCGGTTAGGAACATACATTTGCAAATACTCTACTAATATAGGAAAAATTATTGTAAATACTAATATATTAGTCAATAAATTTCCTTTTTTTAACTTCTTTTTACCATCCATGGTCCCTACTCGGCACCATAAAAAGGTCAAAATTCCAAAAACACCGAAATGGATGAGCTTATCCGCATAAGGAAACAACGGCACATTTGGAAGACTATTTCCTGGTGTCAATAGGGCTACCAAGATAAAAAGCAGCCAAACTACAGCGGGTAATAATCTTGGTAAATTCAAGCCGATTAAGCTCCTATTAGCTCAGCGTATTCTGCCGCAGTCAAAAGATCTGAAGGTAAATCTCCTGATACTTTTACTTTAATCATCCAGCCTTTCTCGTAAGGTGACTCATTGACCAATTCAGGAGAAGATTCCAATTCTTCATTGAATTCGATAATTTCTCCTTCAATAGGCATAAATAGGTCTGAAACTGTCTTCACGGCTTCAACGGTACCGAACACCTCTCCTGCAGCTACAGTTTCACCTACAGTTTCCACCTCTACATATACGATATCTCCAAGTTCTCTCTGTGCAAACTCAGTAATCCCAATTGTGGCAATACCATCTTCCATTCTTACCCATTCATGGTCTTTGGTATACTTTAATTCTTCTGGTAAGTTCATATTTGAATTCTTTTAAGGTCGTCAAAAATACAAGGATTCATCAAATCAAAAAACCTATTGTGACAAATTAAATCTTAATTGTCCACCAAAGGCTGTTGAGCTACGTCTAAAGGCAGTCGTCACCCTAGGATCATTCACTGTCCTGTCAAAATAAATCTGAATATTTAAACTTTGATTGATGACGTAACCTATAGTAGGACGGATTTGCAAGTTCAGGTTCCCATTTGTTACGGTGCTTACTTCACCAATTTTCCTTTGGACCTGCCTGGTATCTACTACTCTAGTGCTCAGTCTTAATTGAAGATCATTCTTAAGAACTTCCTGTCTGCCCTGAATCTTGAATGGAACCTTAACTCCTGCTTTGGTATACCCAAGATCAAATCCGAAATCCCTGCTGTTCTGTTCTGTCACCTGCGCATTTGAAAAGTTCAATCCGATATTCCTTTCTGTATTGTATTCCATCGTGATATTTAACCTGTCTTTGGTCAACAAATTGACCCCAACCAAAGGGGCAAATCGCTCTGTTAGTATCACTTGATTTAAAATAAAAATTGGAATGTACTGCCCAAACTCATTGGTTAAAGATGCGCCCGGAATATTCCTCACCCTGTTATAAAGCTCTAGTCCATTTTGATACAACAATGAATTGGAGAAATTACTCACTTCAAAAGTAGAGGAATATCCATGGGTCAAATTGATAGATGCAAAATATTCTCTCAAAGCAGGAACTTGTGACAAGCCTTTATAATCTACCCTCCAATTTGGAATAGGGATTTTAGGGAAAGGATTTAAGTTAATGGCGTTGGCATCTTTACCAGAATACGCAGACAAAAATGCTAAGGTCAACACGTCCTGTCCGTTCAAAGCATATTCTCCTCCTGGATTTTGGGCGTTTAGACGGGACTGTATAACAGCCCTATTGTTTTCAAAATCTGTAAATACCGGTGATATATTATTCCTGTCATCCCTCTTAAAAGTGGTTCTGATAATGGAGTGGGTAATACTATATGCTCCCATTCTATTAGGGCTTAATGAATTATAACTACCAGGGTTTTCAATTGAATTCCTGAAAATCTCACTGTATTCTCCCGTTTCTCGCTTCCTTGCTTCAAACGTAATTCTAAAATCTTTGAAAGGTTCCGCTAAGGCATTTACCTGTAAGTTGATGGACTGATTTTGCCTAAAATATTGGGTTAATTCTGGACTTGGAGCCATTAACCCATTGTTAGCCAATCCAAACCTAATATTTGGGTCCTGGCTTCCAAAAATAAACCCAAATCCTGGATTCATGAAACTCCGATCCAAGCCAAGTAAGCCTGTATTTTCCATATATCCAGGCAAAAATGTGCCTTCAACGATGGAATATCTAAAATTGATATCCTTGACCATTGTGAGCAATTTGATCAATTTATTGGTAAATGGAGTACCAATTGTATCCTCAGCATTGACTACTTGCCTACCGGGAATACTTGGCCTTTTTGGGGCATACAATGCTTTTAGCTTTGCATTCTTATTATACAATTTTACCAAATCTATCTTGCCGTTCAGAGATTGGTCCCTGGTGTTTTGAATAACATTCCCCAATGTGTCACGTTGACCAATAGAACCAGTTAACCATGAATAATTGGCAGAATACCTATAATCTACTCCTATCCAATCCAACGCGGCGACTTTATCAAATGGCAATTTGTAATTCATCATCAATTGATGATTATAATTGGTTGTTCTTCCGAAATTCCTCAAATTAACTCTCACGGAATCCCTCGCTTCCTGAGTATCACGGGCGCCTTCCGGCTCATCAATAACTGCCAATACCCTGCTCATGAAATCGACCCTAAGATTTTTTGTTAGATCCCAATTCACATTATAATTCCTGTTGAGGAAAAAACTCTTTTGAAAAAATGGGTCAACACCATCAGTACTTAATTGGTCATTTCTATATTGGGTGCGCATAAACCGCCTGTCCACATCCAATCTAGCAGAAACAGAGGTTGGAGCAAAATTGAAATTCAGGTCCTTGATCAACTTGAAATTATTCCCTCCTGCCCATTCTGCATTTTTGAAAGGCTCAAAATTCAAAGGTTTTGGCTGATAAACATAGGCTACATTCCCAACCTGTGTTTCAAACTCATAACTCTCTGTATTGATGTTACTTTGTTTGACTGATCCATAAGCATAAGAAAAAGAAAAATTACTTAAATCATAAAGTTTAGAGTTCTGTCTTTCAGGGTTTTTGTTTTTTCTAACATTTGAAAACCCAATATTCCTTCTTCTGGCAAGATCCAATACCTGACTTCGATAAATTTCCCTTTCCGCATCGGTCTGAAATTTATCCAAAGCCAGTCTCAGTGGAACATCCGGATTCAATGGGTCATATTCCGGTGTGACCGTTGTGTTTTCAATACTGGCATACATAGGAATGGTCATATTCAAAGCTTCAGGTAGAAGCTTTTCAACATTCACATTTGCCGAAATATCATATTGAGTCGCGGCTACTAAAGATCTTTGTGACAACCTTGTTTCCAAGCCACCAAATCCAACTGAGCTGTGCCTGATGGAAGTAGAAATGGTAGCCACATCAGCAATCTGCGCATTCAAAATGGCATTGGCGGCCCATCCTGTAGACTGCTTAAATCCAGTAACTCTCAATTCATTGGCCCATACACAAACAGACTTGGAGGCACCTCCTGTTTCGCCTGGATTACGGACACCAATCATCATCCCCTGTACCAAAGTCAGCTCCGGCCTGCCCACTACAGTCACCTTATATTGTCTGATATCCTGGCTAAATGCCAGGTTGAGGGGAACCCTTTGATTATCCCTATTGATCTTTACCCCGACGATTTCATCTATGGCAATGTCCAGTTCATTTTCCAATGGCCAGATTTGACGGGGGTCTCTTGTTCCTCTTGGAGTTAACATCAAAGGAACTTCTATTTCATAATAATTATCAGTGTAATCTGTACCTAATCTTAAAAATGCTGTGAGTTCTCCATTTTCAGCGTTTTCGGAATCCGCATGGAAGAACATTTTAATTCTTTCATATTGGATCAAATCTAAGGAACCTGTATTCTTGAAAACAGCTCTGGCGTCTCTAGCCTGTAAATCTTCTACGCAAAGCCTTAATGACTGCTCGTTCAATTGCCTTTCAACAGCTGCAAGGTTATCTCTGTCCCTATTGATACCCGGAGGCAAAACATAAGGACTTTGATTTGGCCCACCTTGACTGTTTTCTTCAATATTTACCACCCCAACAGTCAAATTTGAATTATCCGGTTCGGGAATTTCAAAAAATCCTCTTTCAAATAAAGACTCCTGGAAAACCCTCCACTGACTGGCTACCAACCTAAAATTTGCCATCCTCAAAACAACCGGTTGTTCAAAATCCGTCAGATATGTCCTCATAAATCGAATCGACTTAAATCCAGAGATTTCTCCCTGGACCCTGTCGGGATTTCGAACAGGAATTCTGAACAAATACCAATTGACCTCATCTCCACTTTGGGTGGAAGTCACTTTATCGACAATATAATTTCTACCTACTTCCAATTGACCTGGGCGAAGATCTATCTCATATTCATAATACGCCTCCAATTCATTAATGGTATTATCATTATTCAGATCCTCATTATCTGGAAGGTTTGAACCGGATGGTGTATAAGGCAGATTGACATTGGCGGTGATAGGTGTATTGCCTTCCATTCCGTTGAACCTTTTATGACGTTCAAGAATCTTCACATCACTTTGATCATAACTTTCATCCAAATAGTATCTAAAATTATCAGCCGATGGGTCCGCCACAATTTCCTGTAAAACATTCGGCGCAACATTTAACCTATTGATATACCTATCTCTGAAAAATTCAGCTTCCTGTTCGGAATTCAAACCATCCAAACCAACATCCTGGTTTACCCTCGCTTGAGGGGAATTATCAAAGGCAGGTATCAAAAATTGTTGCCTGGTTATCCTTCCCCATTCCGTAGTGGAAGTAGAAGCAACATCTCCATCCGCAGGAAGTCCATTTTCAAATCCATGTCTTCCATCTTTGATCACATCTTCGGATATCTCACCCAAGTTGAATCTCAGCTTACCTCCTGTGGTATTATTCTGATTAAAAACCCCATCCAATACTCTTCCATTAGGCCCTTGAATAAAAGGATCCAATAACCAAAATTCTATGTATTCAACGTTAGTCCTATCAAAATCCACTTCTGTTGTGATCGCCCTTGTGACACCACCATAATTTTGGCGTGGATTTGGCAATAAACCATCAGAAGTCAATGATGGATTGTAATTGTACATGCCACGTTCGCTAGGAAAATAAGCAAACTCAAAAAGAGGTTCCGGAACGATGATAACATCCCTATCCCTAAATTGAAATATCTCCTGAGGAATTACTCTCCTTACATAATGGTTCTGTCTGTCTTCTCTGGTCAGATTAGCAGGAACACCTGGCCCTCCTTCTCTATAAAAAACATTATCAATATTATACCAAGCTACTCTAGCCCTTCTGTAAGCATTACCTAATCGATCTTCTGTTTGACTACTCAGGTCAAATTCCTCTGTAGGTGTTTTTGGAGTAGCCGCTAACTTCCACGTTTGAGCAGCTGCATTGCCAAGACCAAAAGGTGTTATCGCTGTTTCAAAATCATCCAGATAAACCGTAGGATCTCCCGCAACCCTATTGGACGTACCAGGAAGCAGTTGTGCAAACTCACCACTGAACTGTACCAGTGATTTTTCCTTAGTATTTGTGAAAGGCAAGGCATCGGCCAATTTGGTCAAAAATCTGGATTCATCACTGAAGTTTGCATCCAATCCCCACATACTGTTTCTCAAAGTCTCCGAGCCGGCGGCGATTCTGGTAATATTCGGTCTTTCATTTAGGTAAAGGAAAGTACCGCCTAAGTTTAATTTTTCATTAACCATGTAATCCAGCCTTGTACCCAAGAGACTCCTTGTTTGGAAGGACACCAAATCGGCTTTTTCAAAACTGATGGAAATTCTTTTCCCTGATTGAAGAATAGACTCATTGATGATATTGACCCTACCGATATTGTAATCAACTGTAAAATCAACACCTTCAGTCAAAGGTATATTCCCTGCCATCACAATTACTGAACCTGGGGAAATGTTCAATCCCGGTAATATTATTTCAGAAGCAGATCCGGCTGTCAGCCTTCCTTTTATAAAAAACTTATCATATCGGGTGACCAGTTCAGCGTCAGCCTGTGTCGTCCTGTACAAAGTGTCGAAGACATATTTATCTGCCAGGTTTCTTTCATTGGGCAGAAACAAATTCCTCAATGTCCTACCAAAAGGCTCTAGGACAGGAAAGACCAACAAGCCTCTTTCCGGAAATATCGTAATTCCTGGTACAAAATCGAAATTCCCATCCGGGGCAGGATCATTTTGAGGGTTAAGATTATCCAATCCCATCAACCTGATCAGTGGCCGGTTTCTTAAATTCTCCCCTTCCAATAAAGTGGGGTTATCCAATCCTGTCCTATCATCCCTGTAAATTACCTGCAACTGAAATCCATCCTTCATTACTTGGTTGGCATTGAGGTTATAAATGTTTTTCATCATCAAATCCCAAGTTGGAATATTGATATTGATCCTTGCAGGACGTAGCATCTTCAAAAATATCAATTCATTTTCGGGCCTGTTCTGATAATCTTCTGACAATTCCCCAACCTTAAATACCTGCCCATTATAAGTATATTCATAAGAAACTGCCAACACCTCATCATTTTGCAGCCTTCTGGTTAGGGATATGAATCCAAGTTCCCTGTTAAAGAAAAACTCAGTCGGAGCAAGCTTCCTGGCGCCGCTTACTTGTTCAAAATCTATACCTCTGGTAATCTGTAGAGAAGATTCAATAGCACTTGACCCAGTATCAAAAGGCCTAAAAGAAGGATTACTCGTTAGATTTCCAAACAAGAGGTTGGCATTATTGGATGCTGGAGCTGCTGGATTACCGGTACCGATATTTGGATTGTTTGGTTTAAAAATCCTGCTCCCTTCACCCATGTCCATAAATGCCACAAAATTCCTCAAGGTCTCTGTATTATTTGCCCTATTCATAATGTAAACCTCTACCCTTGTCACATTCACACCAGAGAGGATTTGGGGAATCCCCCTTAACCAACGTTCATAATTCTCTCTAAAAAAATGTCCTAAAAAGAAATGCCTGTTTTCATCATAATTGGACCCTTGGATTTCAAACTGCCTTCCCTGTCCTCCTGCCTCTATGATCAGCTCATCTCTTCTTCCCCTCTGGGTGGAAGCCACTGAGGTCACAAAAAGGTTACCAAACTGCATCTGAGTCTTCACACCAAATAAATTCTGAGCGCCCTGTATGAGACTGTTCTGAACCGGCATACTCACATTTCCTATTTCTATAGACTTAATAATATCTTCCTTAAATCCCTCGTATTCCACTTTCAGCTGGTTCTGGAAATCAAACGAATTATTGGAGTCAAAATTAGCCCCTAACCTCATTTTCTGACCCAGACTACCATTAACCGCCATCTGAATCTGTTGATTAAAGTTGAAATTACCATTCTGTTGCTGACGGATAGGGATAGAAGGGTTGTCTATCCTCCTGAAAATTGCTCCCAGATCAAGGTTTACAAATCCTGTAGGTACGATACTGATCTGATCACCTCCAAAAATTCTGTCAAATTGTGGGGTACTGGTCAATGGTCTATTGATACTCCTACCTGACACAGGGCTTTCCCCATCCATTCCCCTTGATCTACTTCTCCAGTATTCTTGCCTTACTTTGAACTCCTGTAAGGTGGAAAAATCTTCAAAATCATATAAAGCCCCCGAGCCAACTCCAACAGAATCTACTTCTTCCAATATCCTGTACTTCAAAGTTGAATCCATTTCCACCTGTACCCTTTGTTGGTAAAATGGTGTAGGGTAAAAGGGAGAATATTGCGTCTGATATGGGTTTCTACTTGGGAAAAGTGGATTTGTCTTAAGACTTGGCCATAATAAAAATGATGGGGAGACTCTCCTCTTATTCAGCGAATCCAATCTACTGATAGCAACAGAGTCCTGTTCAGCAACTTGTGCAAGAGATTGCTGAAAAGACAAAAACAATAACATCAACAGTAATAATACTGCTGGAAGAGATTTAGCATTGCCTCTTAGAAAAATATGTAGCCCGTACAAAAGACCAAGTATTTAATGGTTTACTAAGGTGTCTTTAAAGATGCTTTAATTAATTCTTCTAAAGAAATTTCTGAGCCTGTTTTTTTCAAGACAGCGGCAATGTTTTTTTCGGCCGTCGCTTTTGGAAATCCTAGAGTAATCAAGGCTTGTAACGCTTCCTCTCTGATTTTATTGTTAACGCCAATAAATCCGGTTTGTACCTGTCCTTGATCTAGGAGAACATCTTTGCGGATTTTATCTTTTAATTCCAATACTATTCTTTGCGCTGTCTTTGCACCTACCCCTTTCACATTCTGGATAGTACGGAAATCTTCCTGTGCAATAGCAGTCTCCAATTCGTCCGAGCTCAGAGAGGACAAAATCATCAAACCTGTATTGGGACCTACCCCTGAAATTGAGATCAGATGCAAAAAAAGCCTCTTCTCATTTTCTTCTTTAAAACCATAGAGGGTGTGGGCATCTTCTTTGATATGCAAATAAGTGAGGAGCATTATATGCTCCTCATCTTTAATTTTTGAATATGTCTGCAAGGAAATCTTGACATGATAACCTACACCTGAAATATCGATAATAACAAAAGTAGGATCTTTGTAAACAAGTTTACCTTTTAAATATGCGATCATAATTGGTCTTGAGTTTGTGCATCTACCACTGCGATAGCCACCATATTGACAATCTCTCTAATGGAGCTACCCAGCTGTAAGATATGAACAGGCTTGTTCATTCCTAAAAGTACCGGCCCAATTGCTTCCGCATGACCAAGTTCAGATAAGAGTTTATAAGCAATATTTCCAGAACTTAAGTCAGGGAAAATCAAGGTGTTTGCCTTGTTGCCGATCAAGGCACTGAAAGGGTAATTTTCAATCTGGATTTCCTCGTTTAGGGCAACATTAGCCTGCATCTCCCCTTCAATTGTCAATTCCGGATATTTCTCTTTGGCCAATGCCGCTGCTTTGGCTGTTTTGGTAGCCACACTTCCTTTCGCAGAACCAAAATTAGAATATGATAGAATGGCAACTTTAGGGTCAATATCAAAGAATCTAACACCATTAGCTGTCAAACCTATGATTTCTACCAATTGTTCTGCAGTAGGGTCAACATTAACTGTTGTATCTGAGAAGAAATATGGGCCTCTATCTGTATTCATGATATACATACCCGCAACTCTATCGATACCCTTTTTAACTCCAATAACATGAAGCGCTGGAAGAATTGTTTTTGGGTAATCTTTGGTAAGACCGGAAATTAAAGCATCTGCTTCGCCCAATTCGACCATCATAGAACCGAAATAGTTCCTGTCCCGCATCAATCTGTAGCATTCTTTTGGAGTCAAGCCTTTTCTCTTTCTCTTCTCAAAAAGAATTCCACCATAATGTTTCAATCTTTCCTCGTCCTCGTACGGATCCACGATTGAAACACCACTAAGGTCAAGGTTATTCTCTTCTATGATCTGATTGATTTTTTGCTTGTTGCCCAAAAGAATTGGAATGGCAACTTTTTCATCTCGCAACAATTGTACTGCCTTCAAGATTTTAACATTATCAGCCTCGGCAAATACTACACGTTTAGGGTCCTTTCTGGCTCGTGTGATAACCCTAAGCATTAACCTTTGATCTATTCCAATTCTTTCTTGCAATTCGAGATTATAAGCTTCCCAATCTGTAATAACAGTCTTGGCAACACCTGATTCCATCGCTGCTTTTGCAACAGCTGGTGCTATGGTCGTGATCAACCTTGGGTCAAAAGGTTTTGGAATCAAATAAAACTTACCGAAAGACATTTTAGCATCCCCATAGGCTTTATTCACGATTTCCGGTACCGGCTCTTTCGCCAAAGCTGCAATTGCTTTTGCCGCAGCCAGCTTCATAGCTTCGTTAATAGATGTGGCCCTAACATCCAATGCCCCTCTAAAAATGTAAGGGAAGCCCAAAACATTGTTTACCTGATTAGGATAATCAGATCTACCGGTAGCCATAATCAGGTCTTCTCTGGAAGCCATTGCCAAATCATAAGCAATCTCAGGATCCGGGTTTGCCAAGGCAAAGACGATAGGGTTTGGCGCCATTTTCTTAATCTGCTCCGGACTCACAATATTTCCTGCTGATAAGCCCAAGAATACATCTGCTCCATCAAGAGCGTCTGTTAAGGTGTGAATATCTCTATCAGTTGCAAATTCTCTCTTGATGTCGTCCAAGTGTTCTCTGTCAATTCTGATCGCTCCCTCCTTATCACACATCACAATGTTTTCTTTTCTTACCCCAAGAATCATGTAGAATCTTGTACAAGAAACCGCTGAAGCGCCGGCACCGTTGACCACCAACTTGATGTCCTCAATTTTTTTATCGACTACTTCAAGCGCATTCAATAATGCTGCCCCTGAAATAATAGCAGTACCATGCTGGTCATCATGCATGACAGGAATTTTCATTTCCTTCTTTAGCGTTTGCTCTATTTCAAAACATTCAGGTGCCTTGATATCCTCTAGGTTTACGCCACCGAAAGTAGGTTCCAGAGATTTAATAATCTGAATCAGTTTCTTAGGATCCTTTTCGTCAATTTCAATATCAAAAACATCAATTCCTGCGAATTTTTTGAACAAGACACCTTTCCCCTCCATCACAGGCTTAGAAGCCTCGGGCCCAATATCACCCAAGCCCAACACTGCGGTACCATTGGAAATAACTGCTACCAGATTCCCTTTCGCTGTATATTTATAAACATTTTCTTTATCTCTCTCGATCTCTTTACACGGTTCTGCTACTCCGGGCGAATACGCTAATGCAAGATCTAATTGGCTGGAAAGTGGTTTGGTGGGTACTACTTCAATTTTTCCTGGTTTTCCTTGGACGTGATAATTCAATGCGTCCTCTTTACGGATTTTAATAGCCATATAGGTTTATTTGTTAAATGAAATCAGCTAGAAAGTCCTTCTTTATTCAAGACCTCTGAAGCCAACAATATAGTTTCGATCTCCCGAATGGCTTCTCTGTGCCCCTCATTGGGATAATAAACAAAGCCCTCCATATAATAGAGTTTGCCGTTCTTATCATCTACAATGACAAAAGCTAAGAATGAACCACCCATACTGAGATTGTTTGTTTTCCAACCCCCGCGGATTTCGACTGCAAAATTATCGTTTATCTTGAAATTAGTAAACACTGGACTTGGATCTACACGCTCCGTTACCAAAAAAGAATTCCTGTTATCGGGGTTCCCATAGATATGCTGCTTAGTAATGGACTCCCTCAACTCTAATAGAGAGGATGGAAATAGCTGCTCCTCTGAAACATAAGCAGTCTCATAAAAAAACAAACTGATATCCGGTTTATCTGACCTAGGAGTCGGCTGCCTCAGCCACAAAAAGTCATTTTCCGCTTTCGCAATTTGATAAGAAGCAGGAACATTGATATTCAAACCAAGCTGTTCTCCTGCAACTTTTGCTTCTGAACTTTTTCTATTGAGGATGACCCTTTGCAATCTTCCTCTTTCCCTAACATGAAAGAGATTCTGCAATTTATTTTTATTGGCTTTTAAATTTCGGATCAGCTCTTCATCATTATTTCCAAACAAATAAATCACTTCCTGTCCCTGCGCGAATTCATCAGCACTCCTCAGTAAATACAATGATGGATCATTAGCTGCTTTTTCTTTAGCTTCTTTACTAAATAACGCATTAATGTTTTGGCTTGCAGATTTTTTATCGTCAAAGGTGGTCACATATACAATGTTCGTGGCCATTTTCAGGATCCTGGTCATACCTCTAGGATCTACTTTACGGACATCAAACATACTTTCATCTCTGATTAAACCCTGCACATCCTCAAGAAAGATATCTTTCAAAGTCTCTCCTACTGGTCCTTCCCACTTGGTAGAATCGATTGCAAGAATAATTTCCCCAATGGAACCTCTGGCTTTGGGCTTAGTGGAGTTTTTTCCCTCTGCATTCTCCTCACATGCTTGAAATCCCGCCACTGAAAATAAAAGGACAATGGCTATGCTTATTTTTCTGATATTCATATGTTTTGAATTTATTACCTCCCCAATTTAGAAATTATTCCTAAGCTTTAAAAAATTTTACTAACAAAATAGTTATCCTATGATTAGTTTCTGCCCCGGCTTGATAGAATTGGTGTTGAGGTTATTTAAACGTTTTATCTGGTCAACGGTAACTCCGTTAAGTTTTTTGGAAATCAACCAAAGAGAATCTCCTGGCTGAACAGTATAATATCTTGGATTATCCCCTGATTGACTGTTGTTATCCGCCAAAGTATTCGAAGAAGGTGCCCTGTTTGAATATATGTGCAGAATTTGCCCCACCTTGATCGTATTGGAAGATAAGTTATTCCATGATTTGATATTCGTCACAGTAGTACCATGTCTTTGGGCAATAGATCCCAACACATCTCCGGATTTTACTTTATAAGCAATTCTTTCAGCATTATTCGGAACTGAAGCCTTTACAGACACAGGTGCAACTGGAGCACTTGCAGTTCTTAACTCTGCGATTCTTTCCGGACTGAGCTTCACTGCGGAAGCGTAGTATTCTTTCTCTTCGGTTATCTGAAAGGCCTTGTTTTTTGGAATCCTCAAAGCAAAATGCTGATGGGAACTTGGCAATAACCTATTCTGGATAGAAGGATTAAGTTCTTCTAAATCTTCAATACAAATAGAAGCCATTGTTGCCAACTGTTCAAGATCCAATTCCTGATTGAAAATTACTTTCTCATAGACAATAGGATATGTGGGGTTTTCAAGTATAAAATTATGCTCTTCCGCATAACGTAACACATACATCATTGCCTGAAACTGGGGAACATAGCTCCTTGTCTCCCTTGGCAAATAATCATATATACCCCAAAAAGTCGTTTTCCCCCCTGATCTTCGGATTGCTTTTCTCACATTACCCGGCCCACAATTGTATGCTGCCAAAGCCACTTCCCAATTTCCAAACATTCTATAAAGAGATTTCAAATACTTTGCGGCTGCTTCTGTAGCTAATTCAGGATCCATCCTGTCGTCAATATCCCGATTCACTTCAAGATTATACATCCTGCCTGTAGCCGGCATAAATTGCCACAAACCCATAGCGCCAACTCTTGATCTTGCTCTTGGATTTAATCCCGACTCAATGATTGCCAAAAACTTGATGTCATCAGGCATATCATGATGTGCCAATGTTTCTTCAAAAAGGGGAAAGAAAATATCTTTCCGCTTTAGTACCATTTTGGTATACTCCCTATTGCGAACAGTGAAATAGTTGATAAAAGAAAAAATCCTATCATTTAACTCGAATGACATTTCTGTATCCATTGCTTTGATACGTCCAGCCACCTCAGCGTATGTAAAATCAGGAATATATTCAAACTGATAGGAAGGAATGATGGTTTCTTCCTCAATTGAAGTATTGTTGATACCAAAAAGCTCCTGACCATGACTCAGATGATTAACCATTAACATCATCGATACTGCGGAAATGATGGAAGGGATAATTTTTTTCATGATCAGGTGCTGTTTTAATTAATTTTTAAATCCATTAAGTAATTGGCAAAAGCATATAGCTCAGCCTCTTTGAAAGAGTTTGCCATAACCTGTATACCTATTGGTAACCCTTGTTTATCTGTGCCATTAGGCAAAGAAAGGGAAGGCACCCCTGAAACTGAAGCTTGTACAGTAAACAAATCTTCAAGATACATGGCTACAGGGTCATTACTATGCTCTCCAAATTTAAACGCTGTTGATGGCGTTGTCGGCATAATAATATAGTCATATTTTGTCAATAAATTCTCTGTGAATTCCTTGATCAATCTTCTTACCTTCTGTGCTTTTGTGAAATATGCATCATAATAACTTGCACTTAGCACAAAAGCCCCAAGCATAATACGCCTTTTCACTTCTTCTCCAAAGCCTTCAGATCTTGTTTTTTTATACATACTTTCCAAATTATGGGCATTTGGAGTTCTGTATCCATATTTCACCCCATCAAACCTAGACAAATTTGAACTCGCCTCTGCCGTGGTCAGGATATAGTAAGTCGGCAATACATATTTCAACAAGGGGAAATGTACTTCTTCAACCGTATGCCCTTCTTGCTTCAATTTATCAAGTACCGCAAGCGTATTCTCTTTTATTTCCGGCTGCAGCGCAGGTGACTCCAATGTTTCAGTCAAAAAAGCAACTTTTGCTCTTTTATCAAAATGCAGTAGTTCAGAATAATGAGGGACAGGCTTTCTTGATGCAGTGCTGTCGAAATTATCAGGTCCAGCCATTATCTCCATGACCAAGGCATTGTCCCTCACATTTCTCGAAAACACACCAATAGTGTCAAAAGAAGATGCATAAGCAATCAAGCCCCATCTGGAAACCCTGGAATAAGTTGGTTTTATGCCAACCAACCCGGTAAAAGCCGCTGGCTGCCTCACAGACCCACCTGTATCAGTACCTAAAGACACTGTACATAAATTGGCCTGAACTGCCACTGCTGAGCCGCCGGAGGAACCTCCAGGAACTCTTGTTTCATCAGCAGCATTCAATACTTTACCATGCACGGAATTCTCATTCGAACTCCCCATCCCAAATTCATCACAGTTCAGTCTACCTATGATTATGGCATCTTCATCTATAAGCCTTTGGACGGCGGTTGCCGTAAACTGAGAGACAAAACCTCCCAGTATTTTGCTGGAAGCATTGACTTCATGGTCTTTGTAAACCAGGACGTCCTTGATGCCTATTACCATACCCGCCAACCTACCGGACTTGCCTGAAGCTATTTTTTCATCCACTTTGGCTGCTTGCTCCAATGCAGAATCCTTATAAACTTCAACGAAGGCGTTGAGATGCGCCTTCGTCTGAATGTTTTGTAGATAATAATTTACTATCGCTTTACAATCGGTCTCCCCATTTTCAAGCGACTTTTTTATCTCGTCAAATGAATGGAATTTTTCCAAGGTATTTATCTTTGGTTCCGTTTAGTCTTTTTTCTTCTTTTCTTTCAGACCTTCTTCTAGGTCATCCTGAATTTCTTTGGTGGCATCTTTGAATTCTCTGATTCCTCTGCCTAGCCCTCTTGCCAATTCAGGGATTCTCTTAGCTCCAAAAAGCAGGAGAATCACCAAGACGATAAGGATAATAGATCCTCCACCCATATTTTGAAAGAAACCCAATGTTGTCATGATGAATTTGTTTAGGATTTTAAATTATTACAAAGATACGCTAGCATCAGTCTAACACAAAAGAAAGCTGCATTCATATCTCTGTTTTTTTATAAATATACGAATTATTTGTTTTATCGCCCTGCTAGCCAAATGGATGGATTCAAAGGCTGCAAGCCTTTCCAGGTCTCAAAATGAACCTCTGCCACGCCTTCCTTATTGGTATAGACCTGACCGAGAACCTGCTTGGCTGTAACTTTTTGCCCTGATTTGACAGAAATGACCTTTAGCTTGCTATACATGGTATAATATTCTCCATGACGGACCACTATTGTCCCCCCATAGCCAGGAATTGTTCCGATTTTGATCACTTCCCCATCAAAGACAGCCCTAACACTTGCATTGGGTGTAGTCTGTATATCCACACCGTCGTTATCCTCAGTAATACCCTTCAGGGTAGGATGCGGATGTGTACCAAATGGTCTTGAAATAAAGCCACTCTCTACCGGCCACGGCAATTTACCCCTGTTTCCTGCAAAAGAAGATGAAAGTGCCGCTGCTTCTGGGGTCAACGGAATACTACTTCCTGATGCTCGTGAAGCTGTGGAATTTGCTTTTTTAGCTTCTGCTTCTGCCTTCCTTATCTCTTCCTCAATGATCGCTTTGATCATCTTATTGAGATTTTCCTGCTGCTTTTTGGCAGCGGCGATCTGTTTCCTGAGATCCTGTTCCTGTTGGGTAAGGGTATTGACAATTCCCTGCTGTTCCTGCTTGGCCTTGTCCAACTGCTGTTTTTGCTGTTGTTCCTGCTGAAGCACTTCCTGTTTATCAGTCTTCTTCTGTTCCAGCATTTTCCGCTGGTCTGCCAGTTCAAGAGTCACCTTTTCAATCTGTTCAACTTGTTTTTTACGGGCATCTGAATATTGCTTGAGATATTTCAATCTCATGTAAAACTGCTTGAAAGTATCTGAACTGAAAACGAAAGCAGTCATAGTCATACCCTGATTCAACTTAGAGGAAGTGTAAATCATTCCGGAATATTCTTCCCTAAGATTCTTCAAATCCTTTTCAAGATTAGTGATCTTGGATTCTGTTTCTCTTATTTCAGTATCCAATAACCGCACTTCTCTATTCAGAGTATTGATATAACTAATCCTGTTCTGAAGCTGCTTATTGACTGCATTGAGCTGACCTACAGAAACTTTCTTTGTTTCTGCTGTTTTCTTTAGTATTTGGTCAAATTCAAGCAATCTCTTTTGGATCTCTGCTTTTTCCCTTTCTAAATCCGCCCTGCTCTTTCTCGTCTGGGCATAGATTTCCTGATGGGAAATCATCCAGACCATTAAAGCAGCAAAGAAAAAAGACAAAGATATTCTCATCGCTAAAACTGAAAAGGAAATGTTAGAAGTGAATCAACTATCTCAATTCTAGTCATTTCCAAATTAATAATGGCAACTTGCTGGCCCTCCGGGGAATTGTAGGACACTTTCAGAAGCATTTTATTTGGGAAAGGCTGATTGCCGATATCTTCAAAGGTAGGATAATTTGCCAATAGTGTTCCTTTACCTGACATGGAAGTGCTGTTCAGCTCTTCAACCTTGCCGTGCCTTGTACTTACCCGGGAATGGTACCTGACATCATCCCTTGTCTGGGTCAATTCAAAGTATTGACCTACACGGATTAACCTATCTCTATAGCTGAATTCATGCGGAATATTGGCATAAATCATATTTTGAATCAAATCTAAACTCAAATTCAACTCATACCTGTCTTCAATTTCCTTGAAGCTCATGTTGATATCCCCTCCATTTAACCTATCCTTAATCCTAACCTTATCCTTGGTAATAGCACCTCTAAATGCCTCTAGTCCTAAACCTGGAGTAACACTGAACCAAATAATACTGTCTTTTTTAGCCCTAAAGTTTATGGTCCCCCTTGTTGTTTTCCCATTTGCTTCTTCAATGACTATCCTACCTCTGACTGTCAAATAGTCAAAATCAAAATAAGTAGGCTCAAATTCCTGCATAACCTCATCGGAAGTATACAGGTTTGGTTTTTTTGCACATCCGATAATTAAAAAGGAAAAAACCAATAAAATCCCTAAAAATAACCTAATCATAATATCTCTGCTCCTTAATTTTCTTGATCAAAAACGCTGAAGTTTCTTCTCCCCCCTCTGCTTTTTTCCAATAGCTTAAAGCCTCCTTTCTGTTACCGAGATGGTAAAGGATGTCGCCATAATGCTCAAGCATCACCCCACTTGGTTTTTCTTCTAATTCAAGGGCTCTTTCCATAAATAGCCTGGCATTCTCATAATCTTTCAATTGAAAGAGCACCCAGGCATGCGTATCGAGATAGGTAGAATTGTTTGGAAATTTTTTAACCAACTGTTCTGACATTCCCTTGGCTTTGTCCAAGTCCTTTTTAGCCAACGATAAGAAGTAGGCATAATTGTTCAACACATGTTCATCATCCGGCTTCGCTGCCAAAACTTCATCATAAGCTCGAAAAGCTTCTTCTTTTTTACCAACCTGATGATAAGCATCACCCAAGGAAGCCATGATCAATAGGTTCAAAGGTTTATTTTTACCTGCATTGTTTTCAATGGCGCTCAATAATGAAGCTACCGCTTCCTCCCCCTTTTTCTGTGCCAATTTTGCAGTACCATCAAAAAACCAAAACTCTGACTTTTCCGGAAATTCATCCACTGCTGTTATGGTATACTTTTCAATATCAGCATAATCTTCTCCGAGTTCAAACATGATGGTGATGATGCCTTGTAAAACCTGGGCATTCGAAGGGGAAACTGTAATTGCTTTTTTATAATAAGTAAGAGCTTCCTTTTTTTGATTATTGAAATATAGCCTGTCACCCAAAATAGTCAAAACATCAGGATCGTTGGGATGATGCTCTTCCAACTCCTTAACCAAAACAGTCATCAATGAATCCCTTCTTGCAGTCTTCATTTCCTGCAATAAATCAGAAAAAGCCTCTGCCTTTACCCTACCTTCAAGATCTGGATTTGAAAAAGCAGCAACCATCAGCCTTTCAGCTGTATCAATATTTCCTTTCTCCTTATACAAAGCATAGGCTGCCAATTGCAGGTCCGGTTGATTGGGATAGGAATCCAAAGAAGATTCCACTAGTTTAATTGCTTGGTCTATCCGCCCATTATTGAATAGTATTTCTACAAGATTTAGCACATACTGCGAATTGCCAGGATGTGCTTCTATCAGCTTTTCCCCTTCTTGTATTGCACTGCTCAGGTCATTCCTTCTGAGCAAAATCCTTTGTTTTTGAATGGTCAATTGTTCTGCCATTCCATAATACTCCTCCGCTCTCGTCAATGCATCCAGAGCATTATCAAAATCACCAGAAGTCAGGTAAAGCGATGCTAAATCAAGGATATAATTTTGATTTTCTTCCGTATTAGACATCAGGTTCTCCAATATCTCAGCTGCTTTTTTTGGGTTACCCTGCTTGGAATATGCTTCAGCCATCACCAAGTTATAATACTTGTTGTCCGGATCGGCCTCAACTGCCTTTAAACCATACTCCATGGCTTCACCCACCCTATTGGCTCGAAGTAGAATCTCTGCAATCTTGAAATTTATAGCTGCCTCATCAGGACTGATTTCTTTTGCTTTTTGAAAATAAAAATACGCGCGGTCAAAATCTTCCAACATCAGGAATCTTTGGCCATCTATAAAAAGACGGGAAGCCCTTGCTTCACGCAGCTGTTCTTTCTTTTCCTTTTTGGAAAGTTTTACCTGGGCAAAACCCGGTAGAACCACCATCAAAGTAAAAGTAAATACTAATATGAACTTAAGATTGATTTTCACTTAACAGTTATTATGCGTTATATGGCTTCTGATTTGAGCTTTACGGAAGAAGCATTCCAATAGTTCTCTTTAAGGCAATAACACAAACTTAATGCCTTTTTGTTCGTATTGTCAAAATGTCAATACCTCTTTCTTTCATAAAGGCTAAACTGTAGGTCCATTCTTATGATTTCCCTGTACTTCCATAGCCTCCCGCACCTCTTTGGGTTTCTGAAAGCACTTCCACTGCCTCCCATTTTATCTGTTCATGCTTGGCCACTACCATTTGGGCAATCCTTTCTCCATCCTGAACAACAAAAGGTTCATTGGACAAATTGACTAAAAGGACTTTCACTTCACCTCTATAGTCGGCATCAATTGTACCAGGAGTATTAAGGACTGTTAGTCCATGCTTATAAGCCAAACCACTTCTTGGACGCACTTGTGCTTCATAACCTTCAGGTAACTCAATAAAAAGGCCTGTACCAATCAATTGCCTTTCCAATGGACCAATGGTCACCGGAACTTCTAAATTAGCCCTCAGATCTAATCCAGCAGCTAATGGTGTCTGGTATTCGGGAAGTGAATGCTTGGACTGATTGATGACTTTTACTTTCATGATTTTCTTTTATTAAACTGACTTTTGAATTCTTCTACCTGCTTTTTTTCAAAAAACAAAACTACGATAACAAATAGAATCACAAGTCCATTTTTCAACATAAATTGAATGACAGGAATTTCAAATTCCATATAAAAACCCAAATAACTCAGGCTAAAGCCTAAAAAAAGATAAAACAAACCTTTGGACAATTGATAAGGAATGGGGAAGTATTTTTGCCCGTACCAATAACAAACCACTGACATGATAAAATAACTGGCTAAAGTACTGAGAGCGGCCCCCATATACCCAAACACCGGCACAAGAAGAAAGATAACCAGTACTGTGACTATAGCGCCAAGTAAAGTGATATAAAAGGAATATTTGGTTTGATCTGTAAGTTTAAACCATATACTGAGGTTAAAATAAATCCCTAAAAAGAGATATCCCATCAATAAAACTGGGACAATATTAAGTGCTTCCCAATACCCTGGGTCTCTAAGGAATATTTTACCGAGAATATCCAAATTGACAGAAATAAGCACCATTAAGGTCGAACAGAAAATCACAAAGGCATGCATCACCTTGGCAAAAAGTTCAGGACTGTTTTTATCTGTAGACTGATTAAAAAAGAAAGGTTCTGCGGCATATTTAAAAGCCTGAATCACCAAATTCATAAAAATGGCCAGTTTGAAATTGGCTCCAAAAACTCCCCCGGCCTCCCTGGAACTCAAGCCTTCATAAAAATTATCAGGGAGCAGGTACTCAAATAGTCCTCTGGAGAACACTTCATTGGTCACTCCCGCAAGCCCCATAAACAGCAAGGGCACAGCATAATGCCACATAGGTTTGATAACTGCTTTTTCAATCCCAAATGTAAACTTCCCGGAAAGCTTAAATAACCAGGGAACCATCAAGGCATTTGCTATCAAATTAGAAAGCAAAATATAATCAACCCCCCAATTCGGTTTATAAATGATTCCTATCAGGTCCTTAAGAACAGGAAAAATATCGCCTGACCAAACATGAAAGCAAAAAACGATAAAGAAGATATTGAAACCTACATTTAAAAGGATATTGGCCAGTTTGGTAAGTGCGAATTGCAGTGCTTTATTTTCCTTTCTAAGCTTTGCATAAGGTATCGCCAAAACCGCATCTATCACCAAAATCCAAGCCATCCATCTAAACAGATGTTCTTGCCCTTCATATCCAAGCCATGTGGCCAATGAAGCTGAGCTCAAATAAATAATTGCACCCATGGATAAGGCACTTGTGATCAGCAAGGATTGGATTTGGGCATAAACTTTCTGTGGATCAAGACCTTTTCCTGTTGCAAAACGGAAATAGGTAGTCTCCATCCCGTAGGTAAACAAAATATTCAAAAAGGCAATAAATGCGTAAATGGCAGTGAAAGAGCCTAAAGACTCCTTGTCCAAATAGGCAGTATATATGGGCAGAAGTAAAAAGTTAATGGTTTTGCCAATAATACTGCTGATGCCATAAATGGCAGTTTGCCCTGCTAGTTTCTTGAGTTGGCCCATTTCAAAAAAGAAAAGGGGAATTACTCCCCTTTGAATACCGGTTTTCTTTTTTCAAGGAAAGCTCTCGTGCCTTCTTTATAGTCACCTGATTTGACACATCGGGCAAAACTGTTTGCCTCTGTTTGGTAACCATTTTCTTCCTGAATATAGACAGCATTGACACAATCTACAATCATCCCTATTGCAAGAGGAGCTTTGCTCATTATTTTTTTCAAAATTTCTTCCGCCTTAGTCATCGCTTCTGCCTTTGTTGGCAGCACATGATTGACAAGCCCAAGTTCTCTTGCTTCCTCAGCCCCGATCATATCACCTGTCATCATCAATTCATTTGCTTTACCCCTTCCAACCAGAAATGTCAGACGCTGCGTACCACCGTATCCGGGGATTATCCCCAAATTCACTTCAGGCTGACCGAATTTGGCATTTGCGGTGGCTACCCTTATGTGACAGGCCATTGCCAGTTCACAACCACCACCAAGTGCAAAGCCATTGACCACTGCAATTACTGGCTTGTGGCAATTTTCGATCAAACTGAAAATTTCCTGACCGTTTTCAGCGAATTTTCTCGCATTTAACTCATTGAGCTCAGCAATTTCACTGATATCTGCTCCAGCGATAAATGCTTTATCTCCAGAACCCGTTATGATTACTGACTTAATATCTTTGTTATCAGCAACTTCATTGAAAATATTCCTAATTTCTTCCAATGTTGCGAAGTTGAGTGCATTCAGCTTAGACTCTCTATTAACAGTCAAGTACAAAATGCCTTCTTTTTCTTCGGATAGGATGTTATTGCTATCAGCCATAGAAATAGTTGATTGTTGGAAATCAAATATACAAGCAGTACGTACATTCCCAAAGCATTTCTAAGAAAAACACAACAGTCTGCGCACTTACCTTTGATTTACAGCCATTTTGGGGATTTTGCAACTACAATCATTATTCTGCTAAATTAGAATAGTTTTACCGGCCAAATCTGCCAAATTTTGCTATTTTTGTGGACTTTGAAATTTCAATAAAATCAATTTTACATATGTCCTCAAAAAGAAAAATAACCGTAGCCTACGGAGATGGTATTGGACCGGAAATCATGAAAGCCACCCTTAACATCCTAGATGCGGCAGGTGCACAACTGGAGTATGATGTGATCGAAATAGGTGAGCAGGTATATTTAAAAGGGATCAGCTCCGGCATGGAACCAAAATCTTTTGCATCCCTCAGAGAAACTAAAGTATTTTTAAAATCCCCAATTACCACCCCTCAAGGTGGAGGTTTTAAAAGTCTTAATGTCACGACCCGTAAATCTTTTGGCCTTTTTGCCAATGTAAGACCTTGTAAGGCTTATTCACCTTTCATCAAAACCCATTTCCCTAAGACAGACATGGTCATCATCAGGGAAAATGAGGAAGATCTTTATGCAGGCATTGAACACAGGCAGACACAAGAAGTGTATCAGACGCTGAAATTGATCTCCCAACCAGGTTCTGAAAAAATCATCCGATATGCTTTTGAATATGCTAAAAAATATGGCCGTAAGAAGGTCACTTGCATGACAAAAGACAACATCATGAAGCTGGCAGATGGTCTGTTCCACAAAACTTTTGACGAAATCGCAAAAGAATACCCAGAAATTGAGACTGACCACAAGATTATTGATATCGGTTCTGCTTTGATCGCTGAGAGACCGGAAATTTTCGACGTAATTGTAACCTTGAACCTTTATGGTGATATCATTTCAGATATTGCTGCTCAAGTAACCGGTTCAGTTGGTCTTGGCGGATCTGCCAACGTTGGCGAAGAGGTTGCTATGTTTGAAGCAATTCATGGTTCTGCTCCGGATATTGCCGGTATGGACATTGCCAATCCATCAGGATTGCTAAATGGTGCTATCATGATGTTGGTACATATTGGCCAACCTGAGATTGCTGAAAAGATTGCCAATGCCTGGATGAAAACATTAGAGGACGGCATTCATACCGGAGATATTTATCAGGAAGGTATTTCTTCTAAAAAAGCAGGCACGCAGGAATTTGCACAGGCGATCATTGAGAGATTAGGCCAAAAGCCAAGCAATATGGTTCCTGCTACTTTTGACAAATCCTCCACAACACCTTTGAGCATCAAATTGAAGCCTGTCAAAAAAGCTAAGAAAGAATTAATTGGCGTAGATATATTCATTGACTGGGACGAGGACAACAGAAACCCTGATGTCATCGGTGAAAGACTCAGGAAAGCAGACGCCAATGGACTTAAACTTCAGTTGATCACCAATAGGGGTGTAAAAGTGTTCCCTGACGGTATGCCTGAAACTTTCTGTACTGACCACTGGAGATGCAGATTCAAAACTGCCGAGCAGTCTGTCATCTCACATGAAGATGTCATTGACCTGCTCAAACAGGTGAAAGACCTAGGCTTTGATTTTATCAAAACCGAACATCTTTATGCATTCGACGGTGTGAGAGGATTTTCCCTTGCCCAAGGCGAATAAATTAAAAGAAAAATCAATACAAAAAAACAACCCAGGCCGAAAGACCTGGGTTGTTTTTTTTAACATCAACTCGGATTTTTATTCCCACTCAATAGTTGCAGGTGGTTTTGAAGAAATATCATAAACGACTCTATTTACACCTTTTACCCTATTGATGATTTCATTGGACATTTTGCCAAGGAATTCATAAGGCAGATGTATCCAATCTGCAGTCATACCATCTACTGAACCAACAGCACGAAGCGCTACCACCTTTTCGTAAGTCCTCTCATCACCCATCACTCCGACGGATTGAATAGGCAACAAGATGGCTCCTGCCTGCCAAACCTCGTCGTAGAGTCCATGGTCTTTAAGCCCCTTGATGAAGATATGATCTACTTCCTGAAGTGTTTTAACTTTCTCAGCAGTGATGTCTCCTAAAATTCTGATTGCTAAACCAGGACCGGGGAAAGGATGTCTTCCAATAATAGTTTCGGGAATATCCAGTGCTCTACCTACTTCTCTTACTTCATCTTTGAACAAAGTATTCAAGGGCTCCACTACTGAAAGCTTCATGAAATCAGGCAATCCTCCAACATTGTGGTGAGATTTGATGGTGGCAGATGGACCCTTCACTGAAACTGACTCGATCACATCAGGATAAATTGTCCCCTGACCTAACCACTTCACACCTTCAATTTTATGCGCTTCATCATCAAATACCTCAATAAATACCCTTCCTATCGCTTTACGCTTTGCTTCGGGCTCTGTCAAACCTGACAATGCATCATAGAACCGCTGCTTTGCATCGACTCCGATTACATTCAATCCCATGTCTTTATAGGAATGCAACACTTCTTCGAATTCATTTTTTCTCAAAAGCCCATTATCTACAAACACACAGGTAAGGTTATCTCCTATTGCTCTGTGAATCAAGGTGGCAGCCACAGATGAATCTACCCCACCTGACAAGCCCATGACCACCTTGTCATTGCCAAGCTTAAGCTTAAGTTCTGCCACAGAGGTGTCGACAAACATGTCTGAAGTCCAATCCTGGGAACATCCGCAAATATTGACCACAAAATTTCTCAACAGGTTTTTCCCTTCAAGTGAATGGGTAACTTCCGGGTGAAACTGAATGCCATAAGTTTCCTCTCCCTGCACTTTAAAAGCCGCTACCTGTACAGAAGATGTACTGGCAATCACCTCAAAGCCCTCCGGTAATTCTTTGATGGTATCTCCATGTGACATCCAAACTTGAGACCCATGGGTCATTTCTTTAAGAAGGTCATAATGCAGGTCAATGTGATCCAGATTTGCACGGCCATATTCCCTTATCTCGGAAGGGAGAACTTCTCCTCCATACTTGTGGGCCAATAATTGGGATCCGTAGCAAACGCCCAGTACAGGAAGTTTACCTCTCAAACTATCCAAATCAATATCAGGGGAACCCTCATCTCTGACCGAGCAGGGACTTCCTGACAAAATCACACCTTTAATATCTGGAGTGATTTCAGGAATTTTATTAAATGGGTGAATTTCGCAATAAACATTGAGTTCCCTGACTCTTCGGGCGATGAGCTGCGTATACTGGGAACCAAAATCAAGAATGAGTATCTGTTCTGCCATGTGCAAAGGTACACAGCCTCAATAAAATGAGAAAAGATTTTCGAATATTTTCAGAAGATTATTTTGCAATTGAATCTAGCTTACCTTAATACCTTTTAACGGCAAAGGCTTTCCTTGGATTTTCCATAAGCATCTTGTTTATTTCAGCACTTGAAAACCCATTTTCTTTCAGCTTGGGCAGCAATTCATCAAAAAGTCCGGTATACCCCTTGAAGTCTCCTTGATCCATTTTCCCAGGACTGTACCAACCAGCATCATGTGAAATCAAAACCCTATCAAGACCTAGTTGATCTCGAAAAAACTCCAACCTTTCCAAGTGCCCCTGTACATCCCAAACAACCCCATCCAAACTGATCCAAACACCTTGCTTAACAGCCAAGCGATAATTCTCAAAATCCTGTTCATTTTGGGCGTGAACCCAAACAAAGTTTTGAGGGTCCACTTTCATTGATTTTAATAGTTCAATTTGAGGATTTGCAGTCTTCCAAATCCCGGTATGAGAAACTATCAACAAGCCCGTTTGCAAATGCGTAAGCGCAGCTGCTTTTACCAGTTTTTGATCCATTTCAGAAAGAACAGCTCCTTCATTCACGGAAATTTTAATAAATCCAGGCTTAATCCCTGTGTCCCCAATTCCTTCAACAAACTCTTTTACCCATATGTCCGCAAGCTCTTCTGCAGTTGCTTCTTTGGCATATGGAGGAAGGTATTTCCCGGAAACCGCACCATAAAAGCCAACATTGGTCAAAAATTGCATGCCTGTCTTCTCAGAAAGCATTTTTAAAAGTTCAGGATCCTTGCCCAAAAATGAAGGTGTACATTCCACCATGGTTCTTACTCCTCTTTTTTTTGCATCTTCTATATACGGAGTCAGAAAAGAAACCACTTCATCCTTATCCCATCTATGAAAACCTGTAGAATCCGCTCCAATAAAATCCACCAGAACATGCTCATGAATTAAAGTAATCCCCATCGCATCAGGTTTAATATCACCTTCGACAGTTATTATTTTAGTACTAGTGTTTGTTGCTGAAGGTCCGCAAGAAGAAAACCACCATAAGAAAAGCAGCAGGAAATGTGTTTTTTTCATATCATCCCCAATTTAATAAAAATCGTTTAATCCTCATCCAGGCTACTGCTCTCACCTTGAAAGAGCGTTTTGAGTTCTACTGCATGAATTTTTTCAACTTCTTCCAAGTACCTCCCAAACACCGCAGTACTTCCATGTGTCAGAAAAACTTTTTCTGCCCCCGTGCCTTTTATGGCTGAAATGAGACCTTCCCAGTCTGCATGATCGGATAGAACAAACCCGGAATCAACAGCCCTCCTTCTTCTTGTTCCACGGACACTCATCCATCCTGAACAGACTGCCGTTCTGTAAGGCGCAAACTTCTTCATCCAAGAGCTGCCAATAGCAGAAGGAGGGGCAATAATGATTGCACCCTTAAATTTTGACTTGGGCATTTCAGCAGTAACTTTCGGCGCATCCAACACTTTTACTTGATTCGCTATTAGTGCCTGATTGGTATTCCATACAGAACCATGCACAAAAACTTCCCCAATACTCGCATCCAAATGGTTTAACACCCTTTGGGCCTTTCCTAAAGAATAAGCAAAAATCACAGAGTTTCTGTTATTTTCAGCATTGTTCTTCCACCACTTATTGATTTTTCCAAAAACCTCATCTTGAGCTTCCCACTTGTAAACAGGCAATCCAAAAGTACATTCCGATATAAATTCATGGCATCGAACAGGTTCAAATGGAACAGACAAGCCATCATCTTCCAGTTTGTAATCACCGCTCACCACGGCAACCTTCCCTTTGTATTCAAGTCTTATCTGAGCAGATCCCGGAATATGTCCTGCCGGGTGAAAAGACAACTTAACTCCATTTATCTCCAATGATTCCCCATACCCAATGGTCTGCAAAGAAATATCCTGACCAAGACGAAGCTTCATTACATTTTCTGAATGGTGATGTGCCAAGTAATGCTTCATCCCCCATCGGAAATGATCTGAATGGGCATGGGTTATCACAGCTTTGTCCACAGGTTTCCAAGGATCAATAAAAACATCAGCCTGAGGACAATAGAGTCCTTGCGGTTTAAGCTCCAAAAGTTTTTTTTCTTCCAAAATGGACCTTCAATGATTAGATCTAAAATTTAATCAAATTTCCACCAAATCCCGTCCCGGTTTGGGATAACTTAATCTGCCTATTTTTTGTCCCAAATGGTACTCATCCAAACCAGTTACTGTTACTGTTCCCAAGGCGTTTAGATCGAGTGAACCATCCATCCTCACCCCCTTCTCATCAACCCAAATATGTTCTATTGCTCCTACAACCAAAACAGTCCCATTAGCCTTAATGACCTGGGTTTCTTCTAATTTACACCCTATTTGTAAAGGACTCCCTTTTACAAATGGCGCAAAAAAATCCAAGTAATATTCTTCTCCTATCCCTGTTGCTTCAAATTCAGATCCCTCATACCTAGCTGCCGTTTGGTGGGCTTGACGATAAAAACCCTCTGTAACATGATTTAATGTAAAAGCAGCAGTATCAAGAATATTTTCAAGTGTATGCCTCTCAACTGAATGTGGTCTGAACAAAACCCCTACTAACGGAGGAGTCGCACCTATATGAAAAACCTGCGAAAAAGGTGCGAGGTTAGTTAGTCCCTCTTTACTTTTCGTTCCTATCAGATTAAGGCTCTTATATCCTGACAGGCTATTGATCAAATCTCTTCTGTAAAAAGACTCAGCCTCCAATATGGAGGCCTTATCAAAATGTTTCATCATACTAAGATCGCTTGTTCAATTGAATCGCAATATTTAATGTCCAAAAGATGGATGATGTTATCTGGATTGTTTTTGAGAATTTGTTCTTTGGCGATCATCACCATTTTTTCAAACCACTTTTCTTCCGGAAGAATCTTTCTGTGCTTGTCAATACCCAATTCAAGCATCTTATTCTTCCAATTAAGAAAATACCATTCCATGCTAGGCTGGTGAAAAGCTCTTAAAGCCCTTTTATCAAAGATAAACTTATCAAATTTTCCCTTCTCAACTATCCCACTGATTTGATTGAAAGTATCCTTGAAGTCTTCTATTGGAATATAATCTGTCAGCAATTTACAAATGATGATGCCTTTTTCAGAATTGGCGTATACTTTGGCATATCTCAAGTCTAACAATAACTCAAAATTATTAAGCTCCATTATTTCAGCTGTTGTATTCATGATACTGTTGGTGAATTGGATTAATGAAATGAACGGTTTTTCAAGTTCTTCCCGTTACTTACTTCCTCCTTAAAACTACCCAGATTCTCTTCTAAACGAATCGCATAATCCAAGGTTGTCTTGATCAGTTCCTGTTGGGACTGGATCTGCTCTTTTAACCTTTCTAATTCCTTATTCATATTTTCCAGCTTGGCTTCGTATTCTTTCTTCAGCTTTTCTTTTTCAAGTCTTGCTTTTTCCAATTCTTCCTTGAAAATCAAAAATGATTCCGGTGGAGTCCTCATATTCTCGTACTTTAAACTCTGGGAGTATACCCTTATTAACTACACTAATTCTTGCCCTATTGTTTAAACAATTTTTCAAATGCCCTTTATTGAAGACATCCCTCCATCCAAATGAAGTACTTGGCCTGTCATCCAAGATGCCCCATCTGAAAGTAAAAACAAAGTAGCTGAAGCGATATCCTCAGGCTGTCCATATCTTCCTAAGGGATGTCTCTTACTGGACGCTTCTTTCTTATCTTCATTACCCAATAATTGGGCAGCGAGTGGGGTGTCGGTAAGTGATGGGGCAATAACATTAACCCTGATTTTAAAAGGTGCCCACTCAGCAGCTAGAGACTTTGCCAATCCCTCCACTGCCCCTTTTGCACTGGATATAGATGCGTGAAAACCCAAGCCAACACTCACCGCAACCGTGCTGTAAAGCACTACTGATGCAGATGGAGATTTTTTCAGTGATTTCATACAGGCCTGTAATACCTTGACAGCACCGAGTACATTGACTTCATAATCTGACCTAAAATCAGCCACACTGAACCTATGGAAGGGTTTGAGATTTATGGTACCCGGGCAATACACTACACCGTCCACTACATCTGGCAAACCCTCTATTGCATCAAAATCATCTCTGACATCCAACGAATTGCCTGCCTGTCCACTTCTGGAGTATGCAAAAACATTTGCACCTGCATGTTTCAGTTCCTCAACTACAGCTTCACCTATACCGGAGTTTCCACCTATGACTACAACGTTCTTATTTTCCATAATTCCACTTTATTTATTTAATCAAATGACTCAAATAATGTTTAAAAAAGGACAAAAAAATAAGACCGGAACATGCTGTCCGGTCTATTCTGGTTTAGTTTTCAATATAATTCTTATAAACTGATATATTTCATGAATTCCCTTCGGGTATTTTCGTCAGTTTCAAATTTACCGCTGTAAAAAGAAGTAACCGTGGAACTGTTCACATCCTGAATACCTCTAGAAGAAACACACATATGATGTGCATCAATAATCACCGCAACATCTTCGGTTCCTAGGATCTGCTTCAGCTCATTCCCGATCTGCATGGTCAGTCTTTCCTGAACCTGAGGTCTCTTTGCAAAATATTGGACAATCCTGTTGATTTTAGATAATCCAATTACAAAACCATTTGATATGTAAGCTACATGAGCTCTTCCATATATTGGCACGAAATGATGTTCACAGTTGGAGTAAAAGGTAATGTCCTTTTCTACCAACATCTCATTGTATTTATACTTATTCTCAAAAAGTTTGGCGTCAGGCTTGTTTTTTGGATCAAGGCCACTGAAAATTTCCTTGATATACATTTTAGCAACTCTTCTTGGTGTGCCCCTCAAACTATCATCGGTGAGATCCAAACCCAAGACGTGCATAATTTCTCTAAAATGCTTTTCGATCAATTCTATTTTGATCTCATCATCCATCTCAAAGGCATCTTCTCTAAGAGGTGTATCATGGGAGGTTCCAATATGCTCATCCCCTAATTCATCTATGTTTTTGGAAAAATCAATTCCCGCTGTATTCAACAAAGTTTCTTTCTGTTTCATATAATCGAATTGTTAGATCGTATTTAGTTTCAATTTTTGCCCTTAGAATATTCCAAATAACCACAGCAATATTTTCCGCCGTTGGATTGAGATGTTTGAATTCATCGGTATCTAGGTTTAAATTTTTATGATCAAATCTGTTGAGTATATTTTCCTTAATCAGGTCGCTAAGGATTTTCATATCATATACGTACCCTGTATGCTCGTCCACTGGTCCTTCAAGTTTCACAATCAACTCATAATTGTGTCCGTGGAAGTTGGGATTATTACATTTTCCAAATATTTCCTGATTTTTCTCATCAGACCAATTTGGATTGTGCAACCTGTGCGCAGCATTAAAATGCTCTTTTCTGTAAACTGCTACTTTCATCGTTTATCAAACAGTAATGCTTTTATTTTTGTTTAATTATTTTTTATTTTCTTTAAACAAATAAATTAAAGAATTGATTTTCAATGCTTTTCATATTCAACTAGAGACTGATTTTCCAAGAGCCTAATAAACACCAAATTAGCTTCAATCAGTTCCAATCTGCAATCTCTGTTTTTTTACTGTAGTGAAATCCCAATATTAAAATTATTTTTACAAAATCATGTCGTTGATTTGCAGATCACTGCATTTGGAACTTTTTATTCCAAAATAACATTTGTAAGAGTAATGAAAAAAATCACCTTATTCATCACCCTATTCATTAGCGGTACCTTTTCAAGTACATTCTTAGTAAGCAGTTCTCCCGCGATTCATCATGAGGAGCGTTCACTTGAAGACCATATCATAGAAATGGTCAGTACCAATGTTTCAAATGCTGAAAAAGATCTCCCACAAAGAGATGTTTTGAGTTATGGCATCAAAGGTTATTTCAAACTGCAGGAGGAAGGAAAAATTCCCCAAGGAAAGCCTTTGACCGTTATTGATTTCACGCTGCCGTCTTCAGAGAAACGCATGTGGATTATAGACATGCATGATGGATCTATACTTCATCATGGACATGTTTCCCATGGAAGAAATTCCGGAGATCTTATGGCGCAGAAATTTTCAAACATCAGCTCCTCTTACATGAGCAGCCTTGGATTTTACCTGACAGCTGAAACCTACCAAGGTAAACATGGTTATTCCCTTCGACTTGACGGTCTGGAAAGGGGCTTTAATGACAAAGCAAGAGACCGGGCCATTGTGATCCATGGTGCAGATTATGCCAAAGAGGAATTCATCGTACAAACAGGAAGATTGGGAAGAAGCCTTGGATGCCCTGCTCTTCCTCATGAAATTGCAGCAGAAGTCATTGACATGATCAAAGATAAATCTGTGCTGTTTATTTTCGGAAATGATCAGGAATATTTACAAAAATCAAATATCCTAAACTCCTGATCAATAAACCCTTACTTCTTGAAGAGCCTTAAATATTTCACCATCTCTGGAATAAAGGTCTCTTCTAAAGAAATAATCCCCCTTGCTGTCTGCCCAATAGGTTAAATAAAGGACAACAACGGGGATTTTTCTATCCAACATCACAATTTTTTCCTTTTTCAAATGCATATTTTCCCTGATAACTTCATCAGTCCAAGTAGGATCAAATGCAAGTAAAAGTTTTGCTAACTCAAAAGGCTTCTGTAAACGGATGCAGCCATGACTCAAAGCCCTATCCTCCCTTTCAAATAAGGACCTTGCGGGAGTATCATGGATGTAAACACTAAACTTATTCGGAAACATAAATTTGACAAGTCCCAAGGAATTGTTTTCTCCGGGTTCCTGTCTGATGATATAAGGAAATGATCTGGGATTCACTTTACCCCAATCGATGGAGCCAGGTGAGACTTCAGCACCAGATGCCGTCAATACTTTCATATTATTTCTGGCCAAATAATTTGGATTTCTTTTTACCGCAGGGATTACTTCATTCCTGGTAATGGAGTTAGGAACCGTCCAGGTAGGGCTGAAAACGATGTAAGACATTTCTGCACTAAATTGTGGTGTGGAATGGTAGCTCTTGCCGACAATCACTCTTGAGCTCAGCACAGTATCCTTTCTTTGGATATAATCTAATTGAAAATTTGCAGTATTGACCAGAATTAGCTCCTGTTCTTTAAGGTTATCCGGTAGCCACCTTAGTCTTTCCATATTGACTCGGGCAGTTATAATAAGGTCTTCAGGGCTCTGGTTTAAAGCCTGTATTGTACCTTGCCCTATAACCCCATCCTGGACCATACCATGCCGGTATTGGAGCTTCTTGACTCCTACTTCCATAATTGAGTCATAATACTTTTCTTGGTCAAACTCATAGACATCCAAGAACCCCCAAAACATTAAACGACGCCTGATATCAGGGATAAGATCATGAAATTCTTGTTGCTTAATAGATTTACTTAGTTTTAAAGGCTTCCATGAAATATTGGTTTCACTAAGATACTTTCCTTGATAATTATACAACTCCCTTAATCCGTCCCTCATCTTTTTATACACAGTGAAAGAGGGATACAGCTCCTCAATACTTTTTCTAAGACTGCCTTCTTGAATAGCTTTTTCCAATCTTTGATCAATCTTAAGTTCAGGAGCTGTTCTTTGTATACCCCAAGATGTTTTCAAATTATCCGGATCAACCTTGCCCAGGTATAAATGAGAGGACAACATAATAAAAGCATCAGTAAGCAGTAAATCGAGTGTCGCATATTCTAAAGTTGTCAGGCCATCACCACCTTCCTTTCTTTTCTCTATTTTATCAAAATAAGAATTTATAGGCCCCAAATGATAATCACTGGGGTTTAATCCGTCAAATTTAGCCTGCTGGATTTCATAGCGCATCTCATATGCCCGCTCGGTTAATTTTTTATCCACTAACCATGCTGGATGAAAACTCCTTTCTTGATAAAACCTCTGAATAACCACAGAGCTAAAAAGCGTTGTGCCTCCTACTCTTTTTCTTGCTTCAGGATTATCCAGTTCAAGCTGATTCCTGATAAAAAAATCAATCCCATTATCTGATTGGCCTTCTTGTGAGAAAGACTCAAAAGCCATCAACATAAAAAAAATCAAAAAAAGAAATCTCTTTGGTTCTATCATTACAACTTAGTTCACTTTAAAATTTTCAAATTTTCTTCCCAATACCCAAGCTTCCTTGAGCATGGCAATAAATTCATCCATTTTTGCCAAAGGGATCATATTTGGACCGTCACTAAGCGCCTTTGCAGGCTCGGGATGTGTTTCTATGAAAAACCCATCAATCCCCGTAGCCGCCGCCGCTCTTGCCAAGAACGGCGCAAACTCTCTTTGTCCTCCACTAGAACCTCCCATGCCACCTGGCTGCTGTATACTGTGAGTAATGTCAAATACAACCGGAGCAAATTGTCTCATTATAGGCAAGCCCCTCATATCAACTACCAAATTGTGATACCCCAATGAAAAGCCTCTTTCTGTTAAGCACACGTTTTGATTGCCAGTAGATCTCACTTTTGATACCGCATATTGCATATCTTCTGGTGCCATGAACTGTCCCCTTTTGATCTTTACTGCCTTACCCGTATTACCCGCTGCCAGTAAAAGGTCTGTCTGTCTGCACAAAAATGCAGGGATCTGAAGCACATCCACTACTGCTGCCACTTCTGCCGCCTGATAGCTCTCATGAATATCTGTCACTAAAGGGACATTCAGCGCCTTACCGACCCTTTCAAGAACAGCAAGTGATTGATCCATTCCGATACTTCTAAAAGAAGAAGATGACGTCCTGTTAGCCTTGTCAAATGAAGCTTTGAAAACATAGGAAAAACCATGCTTCTCGGCAATCTCTTTGACCGTAGAGCCTATCTCCATACAGATATCAAAGCTTTCTACGGCACAAGGACCCGCAAATAAGACAGGCTTATCACTTCCTAAAACCACCTCTTTGGTGACATGCATAGGCTGGGTAAATTTTTCCATTTTATTGATTTAAGTATTTTTCAATGATTTCTGACAACTGCCCTTTGGACTGGAGAATTAAATCTGCCACTTCTCTGAAGACACCTTGCCCTCCGTTTAAAGTGCTGACAAAATCCACATGTTCGCTCACATAGGGCAATGCATCTGCAGGACTTGCTGACAATCCAACTTTTAAAAGCAAAGGCAAATCAATCAGATCATCCCCAATATAGGCCACCTCTTCCAAATTGATTTCCAAGACCTCAAGGATCTCTTCCAGCTTCTTTGCCTTATCCCGAATCCCATGGTAATGAAAGTCAAATTTCAATTCTTCGCATCTGTTTTCCACCACCTTGGAGTTTCTGCCGGTGATGGCGCCGACAAGAACCCCGCTTTTCCTTAATGGGGCTACGATAAATCCATCTTTGACATTGAAACGCTTATATTCTACTTGATGGTCATCGTAAATGATGCCACCATCAGTAAGTACACCATCTACATCTGTGATAAGCAATTTAATTTTTTCTGCCTTTATTTTTAAATCTTCTGTGACTCCAGAAAGGTATTGCTTCATATTATTTCTTTTTCTTCCAGTGAATAGAGTAAAGATCCAATCTTCTCTGTTCCAAGTTCCTTACGCTTCCTGCTTTTCTCTGTTTGGTCAATAAGTCAAGATCCACATCTGCTACGATTGTTGTTTCGGCATTTTCAGATGCCTGTGCGACTGTAGCATCATGGGGGAATGAAAAATCAGAAGGAGAGTAAATTGCCGATTGGGAAAATTGTATGTCCATGTTTTCAACTCTTGGTAGGTTTCCTACCGAACCTGTAATCGCCACGTAACATTCATTTTCAATAGCTCGGGCCTTTGCACAAATATTTACCCTAAGGAAGGCATTTTTGGTATCTGTCCAAAATGGCACAAACAAAATGTCCATTTCCTGCTCAGCCAAAATCCTTCCCAATTCAGGAAATTCAACGTCATAACAGATCAAAATCCCGATTTTACCGGCGTCTGTATCAAAAACCTTGATACCATTTCCACCTTGCAAACCCCAATAAGCTTGCTCATCCGGCGTGATATGCAGTTTGTACTGCTTATCTGTTGTACCGTCCCTTCTGCACAGATAACTCACATTCCTTAGCTTTTTACCATCGTATTCAGGCATACTGCCTGCAATGATATTCACATTGTATGATAAGGCTAAGTCACTCATTCTGGTGACGATCTCATCAGTATAATCAGCCAAATTACGGATAGCTTCTGAGGCATCCATATCATTAAACTCAGCCAGTAAGGGTGCATTGAAAAATTCAGGTAACAAGCAGAAATCCGACTTATACCCGGAAACTGTATCCACAAAAAACTCTACCTGCTGCATCAAGTCATCCACTGAGTTGAAACGGCGCATTTTCCATTGTACCAACCCTAACCGGACTATGGATTTTTTATTGCCGATTAATTTCTCATCCTTTTCATAATAAATATTGATCCATTCCAATAAAGTGGCATATGCTCTGGAATCCGTATCTTCTGGAAGATATTTGGTAATCACCTTCCTGACGTGAAATTCATTGGCAAGCTGAAAAGATAATACAGGATCAAAAATCTCCTTGCTTTTCACCAGATCAATGTACTTTCTAGGGGTCATTTGGTCATAATACTTGGAATAACCGGGTATTCTGCCCCCTGCAATGATAGACCTCAGGTTAAGATTTTCACACAGCTCCTTTCTGGCATCATAAAGTCTTCTCCCAAGACGCATGCCCCTGTATTCTTTATGTACAAATACATCCGTGCCATATAAGGTATCACCATCATCATCATGCGTATCAAATTTGCCGTAACCGGTAATTTGATCATAGGTGTGGTTATCTCCGAATTTCCCATAATCTACAATAATACTCAAGGCTGCAGCAACCACTTTGCCATTATCCTCAATACATATCTGACCTTCAGGAAAAGCCTTTAATTGGTTCTTCAATTCCTGTTTGGTCCATGCCCCGCCTTGATCTCTGTAAATGCTGACCATGATTTCACGAATATCATCATAGTCTGAAAGTTTAATATTCCGGAGTTTTAACCGGTGTTCTAATTCCTCTCTTTGCTTACTCATAATGCAAAATTAACTAAAATTCAGTCAAATATTTTAAAAGCACATAATATGGGCTTGAAAACAAAATGATATACTGATCGAAAAACAATTATCCCGCCAAAATTATTTATTACTAACAGAAAATGTAAATTAGGAATACAAATAATGTAAATAAACAAAAATGGGAGAAAAAATCTGGGATTTCAAAAAAGGCAAAATAGGCGAGTTTTTTGAACTTTTAAATGAGATCATGAATGTCAAACTTTTTTCCATAGGAGAATCAAGTCTCACCATTGGATTATTGCTCACTTTGGTTCTTTCAGTTGCCCTCCTACTGCTAATTTCAGAATGGATCAAGAAGCTTCTTGTCAATAAAGTCCTACAACGTTATCATGTAGAACGAGGGACCCGACAGTCAATCGGTACTATTGTCAAGTATGTATTGATCATTGCTGGTATGTTCTCTATTCTGCAAACCAATGGTATTGACCTCAGCGCTTTTGGGATTTTGGCAGGTGCCTTAGGTGTAGGTATTGGTTTTGGTCTTCAAAATATCACCAACAACTTTATTAGTGGCCTGATCATTCTTTTTGAACAGCCCATTAAAGTGGGTGATAGGATTGAGGTAGGGGATATTGCTGGGGATGTAGTGAGAATTTCTGCCCGATCCACGACGGTGATTACTAATGATAACATCAGTGTCATCATCCCCAACTCCAAATTTATCGATGATCAGGTCATCAACTGGTCCCACAATGAATTCCGGGTAAGGTTCAATTTCCCTGTGGGTGTCTCTTACAAAGAAGATCCGGAAAAAATCAAAAGCATCCTCGTTAAAATTGCTACTGACAATCCAGGTGTATTAAAAACCCCTGAACCTGATGTGCTTTTTGATGAGTTTGATGAAAGTAGTCTAAATTTTAATCTACGGGTATGGACTTCAGAATATGTCAACAAGCCAAAAGTCCTAAAAAGTCAACTATACTTTGAAATCTTCAGAAGATTCAAAGAGAATAACGTGGAAATACCTTTCCCACAAAGAGATATACATATTAAAAGTGCACCGGAAAAATTGAATATTTGAGTATTTTTACATTTATTTACCATGTTTTGAGCTAGTAAAAATCATCACATTTAAAAAATTGTTTTTCAAATAGAGGGAAATGAAGCGATTTATTTTATCAGTTATTTTTTTGCACCTAATGCACTTGGCTGACGCCCAAAGCTTTTATCGATATCGCTTTGAAGCACCTTGGTCAGTTTCTACCTCCATTGGTCCTACCCAATATTTCGGTGAACTCTATTCGCTTTGGAAATACAATGAAGGAATTCAACCGGATTGGAATGCTAATATTGCTGTCCGAAGGGTTTTAGGCACTTACATCAAAGCCAGAGTTGAGGGCACCTATTATCAGATTTCGGGTCAAGACCCACCTGCAGACCCACGAAGTTTGAGACAACCAAGAAATCTCCATTTTAGAGCCAGAAACTGGGAGGTTGCCGCTCTGGGAGAGTTTTACCTGAAGCCAGTACGTCAATATAACATCACCCGTCATTTCATTAACTTTTATGGTTTTGCGGGAGTTGGTGTCTCTACCAACGACCCTAAGGCCCAACTTAGGGGTGAATGGGTAGCCTTAAGGCCACTTCAGTTGGAAAACAACCCTTACAGCAAATATATCATTGTCTTCCCCACAGGAATAGGCATGAAATACAAGGCCAATGTATGGGCAGATTTCTTCCTGGAACTCAATTACCGCTGGACCTTGACCGACTATATGGATGACATCAGTGCCTTCAATGTCAGTGAATTTTATATGGATTTGGTGAATGACTATGGCACAAATGGGGAAGGAAAGAATCCAATAAGGCTAGAATTAGCAATCAGAAATCCTGCATTTCAAAAAGAACTTTCAACAGGTGAGTTAGTGCCCGATGTTCAAAAAATCATTAAAAATAGAGGGAGAATAAGAAGAGGTTCAGGTCTTACCGAACGCTATGACGGTTATTTGTCCTTGAATATTGGAATTGAACTTTATCTTTCCGAAGATATATGGGACAACTGGATTTTCAGAAACAGAATCAGGGAAAAGAGGTATAGATTCTGGTAGACGGCAGCCTTTATGCCAGCATGTACTTGAGAATCTATGAGCTTTTGGATATTTTTAAAAGTATTTGGATCCCCAAAGCCTAAACCTTAAGCCTATTTATCAGCCGTTTCCCGTTAATTTTTCTATTTTTGCAAGCAATTCAAAAAATACTAAGCATTTATTCAATAATGGCTGATTATCATTTTCAGGAAATAGAAAAAAAGTGGCAAGCTTACTGGGAAAAGAACCAGATTTTCAATGCCCAGGTTGACCCTTCAAAACCTAAGTTTTATTCTTTGGATATGTTCCCATATCCTTCTGGCGCAGGCCTTCATGTAGGACATCCACTTGGTTATATCGCCTCAGATATCATTACCCGGTATAAAAGGCTTCAAGGATTTAACGTCCTTCACCCTATGGGATACGATTCATTTGGTCTACCTGCTGAACAATATGCCATCCAAACAGGGCAACATCCTGCTATTACGACTGAACAAAACATCAAGAGATATACAGACCAATTAAAAAACATCGGTTTTGCATTTGATTGGGACAAAGAAGTGAGGACCTCGGACCCTGATTATTATCGATGGACCCAATGGATTTTCATGCAATTGTTCAATAGTTATTATGACAAAACTGAAGACAAAGCAAAAAGCATTGATTCACTGGTTCAGCAATTCAAAGTTTCTGGAAACACCATTATTGAGGCTGTCTGCGATGAGGACACCCCTGTTTTTAGTGCAGAAGCATGGAATGAAATGTCTGAAAAAGAACAACAGGAACTTTTACTGAAATACAGATTGACTTTTTTAGCTGAAACTACCGTAAACTGGTGCCCTGCCTTGGGAACTGTTCTTTCCAATGACGAGGTAAAAGACGGTTTTTCCGAAAGAGGAGGACACCCAGTTGAAAGAAAGAAAATGATGCAATGGAGCATGCGAATCACTGCTTATGCGGAGAGGTTGCTTCAAGGCTTGGAGTCAGTTGACTGGTCAGAACCTATCAAAGAGATGCAAAGAAACTGGATAGGAAAGTCAATAGGCGCTGAGATGGTTTTTCAGGTAAAAGGTCAGAATAAACAGATCAAAGTTTTTACTACCAGGATTGACACCATCTACGGCGTAACCTATTTGGCTTTGGCTCCAGAGCATGATTATGTAAAAGAACTGATCACTGAAGACCAAAGAGAAATTGCCGAAGCCTATGTTGAGGTAGCAAAAAACCGTTCAGAAAGAGACAGAATGGCTGATGTTAAGACCATTTCAGGAGCTTTCACCGGTTCTTACGCCATAAACCCTTTCAACGGAGAGGAAATTCAAATATGGATTGCTGATTATGTACTTGCCGGATATGGAACAGGGGCTGTGATGGCTGTTCCTGCCCATGATGACAGGGATTACAACTTTGCCAAACACTTTGGGCTCGAAATCAGACAAGTGATTGAAGGAAGTATGGAAAACGGGTCCTTCGCAGGAAAAGGAGGAACCATCATCAATTCTGATTTCCTTACAGGCCTTGAAATGAAGGATGCCATGAACAAGGCAATTGCTTTTTTGGAAGAAAATAAAATCGGAAAAGGCAAAATCCAATATAGGATGCGTGATGCCATCTTCACAAGGCAACGCTATTGGGGAGAACCTTTACCCGTTTATTTCAAAGAAGGATTGCCATATTTGATTAAAGAAACTGACTTGCCTTTGGTGCTACCTGAGGTAGATAAATACTTGCCTACTGAAGATGGTGAACCTCCTTTGGGAAGAGCAAAAGACTGGACATACCAATCAGAGGATGGTGAATTTCCTTTGGAAAAAAGCACCATGCCGGGTTGGGCAGGATCAAGCTGGTATTTCTTCCGTTACATGGATCCAAGGAATGAAACCAAATTCGTAGATCCAGAAAAAGAAAAATACTGGGGTGCTGTAGATTTGTATATCGGTGGTGCTGAACATGCCACTGGCCACCTGCTTTACTCCCGTTTTTGGACAAAATTTCTATATGATATAGGAGCTGTAAGCATTGAAGAACCTTTTCAAAAAATGATCAACCAGGGAATGATTCAGGGAAGGTCAAATTTTGTATATAGGGTCAAAGGCACAAATACTTTTGTCAGCTATGGTTTAAAAGACCAATATGACACTTCAGCCATGCATGTGGATGTAAATATTGTTCACAATGACCAACTGAATTTGGATAAGTTCAAGACATGGAGACCGGATTTGGCTGATGCAGAATTCATCTTAGAAGAAGGGAAATATACCTGCGGGGCAGAAGTAGAGAAAATGTCCAAATCCAAATACAACGTAGTCAACCCGGATGATATCATTGAAAGATATGGAGCTGATACCCTGAGGTTGTATGAAATGTTCCTTGGACCTTTAGAGCAATTCAAACCTTGGAACACCAACGGTATCGATGGGGTTTCTAAATTCCTGAAGAAGCTTTGGAAACTCTACCATGACAACCAAGGTAATGTGTCCATTTCAGAAGAAAATGCAAGCAAAGAAGAACTCAAAACTTTGCACAAAACGATCAAGAAAACCCAGGATGATTTGGACAACCATTCATTCAACACCTCAGTGGCTTCCTTTATGATCTGCGTCAATGAGTTGACCGCAATGAAATGCAACAAAAGAGAAATACTGGAGCCATTAGCTGTTATCGTCTCTCCCTATGCACCTCATATTGCAGAAGAATTATGGTCTTTAATGGGACATCAACAGTCCATTATTTATGCCGCTTTCCCTGAATTCAAAGAAGAGTACTTGGTGGAGAATAGCCATGAATATCCTATTTCCATTAATGGGAAGGTTCGTGCAAAACTCTCCCTTTCCTTATCGCTGAGCAAGGAAGAAGTAGAGAAAGCTGCACTATCCGATCCTGCCGTAAAAAAATGGACCGAAGGCAACACTCCTAAAAAAGTCATTGTGGTTCCGGGCAAGATTGTCAATATTGTCATTTAACAAAGTAGAAAAAGGGTATCGGGTCACTTAATTGTAAACATTACCATTGTAAAGACCGATACCCTTTTATTTTCCAATTCATGATGAACAGGTTTTTCATTGCAGCAGCGGCTGTCTTATCCTCAGGCATATTTGCATATTCTTATTGGAAAGAATGGCTGGGTATCAAATGGAAAAACCAAACTCCCAACTTATTCCCGGAGGAAGAAATTGCCCCATACTTTCATAAATCAGAAGAAATCTACATGATGGTACTGATCATTTTTGCCATGATTTTTTCTTTAATTTTCATTGGTGCTGTGGTTTCTATTATTCAAAAGAAATGGGGATGGGTATTTTTCTGTTTTGTGATGAGTATGACTGCTATTTTAGCTGTGATGATTAACGGTGCGATTAAATAAACTTTCCTACCTTTGCAGTATGGAAATATCAAATAATGCAGTAGTAGGGCTCACCTATGAATTAAAAGTCAGCAGAGAACTCGAAGAAATTGAATCTGCACCATTCAGCGTTGAAGTTAGAGACGAAGAAGACCCATTCTATTTTATATTCGGACAAAGTGGTTTGCCTGAAAAATTTGAAACATTACTTTCAGGTAAAAAACAAGGAGAGATATTCAACTTTACCATTCCTTCAGTTGAAGCATATGGAGAAGCAGATGATGAGTTGATCATGGCTTTACCAAAAGAACAATTCACTCAAGAAAGAGGTTTTGAGCCAGGCATGTTAGAAGAGGGAAATTTCCTGCCACTTGTAGATGAAAATGGTTATCCCATGCAGGCAAAAGTTCTCAAGGATTTGGGGGAAGAAGTTTTACTTGATTTCAACCACCCTTTGGTGGGTTTTGACCTTCATTTTGAAGGAGAAGTATTCGAAGTCAGAGAAGCTACTGCTGAAGAACTCGATCATGGACATGTACATGGCGAACACGGCCACCAACATTAAAACAAAGTCTCTGGAGCCAAACCAGAGACTTTGTTATTTAAAGCTTATTTCTTTCTCTTCTTCCCATTTGAGAAAAGCCCTATCGCCAATTTCAAAACTTCTTTTTTTATCTTCCACTTTCCAAACTGTCCCGTCATTTAACCTTACAGTCAACAAGTTGTAATGAACTAAATATTGTCGCTCTATTATTTTGACTGAAAGACCACTACTTTTATACAAATGTAAATCAGATGGTCTAACATAGGTTTTGGGTTTGTCAGGAATCGGATTAAGATGACTGAATAATTTACCTGCGTATAGACTCTTTGGGTTTGAAAAAATCTGCTCGGGATTGCCTTTTTGAATAAGTTTACCATGCTGCATGATGACCAAGAAATCAGTCATCTGTAAAGCATCGTCCAAATCATGTGTCACAAAAAGCACGGTGATGCCCAATTGTCCAAACAAAGATTTAAGTTCTGCTATTAATTCTCTTCTTTGAATGGTATCCAAACTGGAAAAGGGTTCATCCAACAAAATAACCTGGGGCTCCAAACTCAAGGCTCTTCCAATAGCTACTTTTTGTTGCTGACCACCTGACAATTGTCGAGGCAACTTATCCTTAAAGCTGGCCAAACCCAACAAATTGAGAATAGTGGTCACCCTTTTGTCTTTATATTGTTTATCATATTGTAGGAGCGGTCTGGCAATATTTTCCTCAACTGTGGAGTTGGGATATAGATGATAATCCTGGTATACCAACTGTATCTCATCGTAGCCGGGAACCAACTTTTCTTTAGGGTTCTGAATTCTTGCCCCTTCGAGTAATATTTCACCAGAATTCCTGTTTTCCAATCCTGCTACGATTCTTAAAAGCGTGCTTTTTCCAGAACCGCTTTCACCGACTAAAGACACTACATTACCTTTTTCAACAGATAAAGAAATGTTTTTTAATGCGTGAATGCCTTCCTGATAACTTTTAGAAATGCCATCTATCTTCAGATAACTCATAGGTAACCAATCTCCTCTTTTATTTTTCTTGGCAGACTATTCACGATCAAAGCATATGAGTGATCGACCAAATCCAAAATTAATTTATCCGAAACAGTTCCGTTAAGATACAAGGTGTTCCAATGTTTCTTATGCATATGAAAACCGGGAACAATACCATTATACTTCTCCCTTAATTCAATTGCCCTTTCCGGATCGCACTTCAGATTCACACTGTCAAAAAGTTCGATATCAATAATGGCAAATATTTTACCACCTACTTTAAAACAAAGTGTGGTTTCATCAAAAGGGGTATCTTCCGTTGCCCCCTTCTTTGCCAGACAGTATTCCCTGAAAAAGGTAATGTTCATAATACAGTGGCTGATTTGCTAAATTACTGACTATGAACCTTAGGACAAATAGATTAAGCTAATCTTTTGACAATCCAAATGACAATAGCGGCCAAAAACATCAATATGGATATTTTATTGATGCCATGCATCATCCTCAAATTAAAATTTGAGGGTTTTGATGGATCTGGCTTTTGAAACACTCTTACAAAGTAATTGGCTACTTCTCCGAGTTTAAAAAATTCTTTGATTCTACTATTTTCCATGGGCTTGTAATTGTTTCCTATCTATCTACATTTTTTGGCGAAAATTGATTCAATTTTCAGGTTCTAGCCACATACCATCTTTCCTGATGATCTCTATTAATTCATCTACAGCTTTTTCTGACGGTACAGACTTTTTAACTACCTCTTTCCCCTTGTAAAGGGTGATCTTCCCTTTTCCAGAACCAACGTAACCATAGTCAGCATCTGCCATTTCTCCAGGGCCATTCACAATACAGCCCATAATTCCAATCTTGACACCCTTCAAGTGATCGGTTCTTTTTCTGATCATTGCAGTTGTTTCCTGTAAATCAAAGAGTGTTCGACCACAAGATGGGCAGGATATATATTCTGTCTTGGACATTCTTGTCCTAGCAGCTTGAAGTACCCCAAATCCCACAGAATTATGAAGTTTAATTTGTTCCAGAACAGAGGTTCTTTCTCCACCATGATAGGCATCGAGACCTATCATAATCCCATCGCCAAGACCATCTATCAGTAGCCCTCCTACATCAGTGGCAACATACAACATGGTCTTGTCCTGAGGCTGTACAGGATAATCCACTTTTACAACAACAGGTACCAAGCTGTGATTTTCCATCAAAGTAATAAAGGATCTGCGCAAGGCTGCCAAATTGTGTGGATTTTTGGAATGTAGGATAATTACCAAATCCTTTCTCCCTTCAACGAAGGGTAAAGACTCTTTGACTTCAACATCATCCAAAAGAAGGAAATTTAAGCCATAATGATATTTTTCTGCTTTCTTGAATTCTTCTAAACGGAATGCGGGAAATTTATTGATTTGATCTTCAGATTGTAACCAGTTGGTGTAATACTGGATTTCCTTCATACCATTAGGAAGCATAAAAGGAATCGGATGGTCACCTGTAAACACATAATCAGCCCCCTGATCGTTCATTTTCCATTTGTCCAGCTCCGGAAGATAGAAGTGACCGACCTGCTTCATCTCTTTTTCAGAAATATTACCAATGGCAGAAATATCAGCGATCACCCTTGGTACATTTGTTCCTCCGAAATTGAACACCTCTATAGTGTCACGCTTGTTATATTCAAATGGAGTGATAGGAAAATGTTCAAGTGAATCAATCGCAGGGTGACCTACCCTATCCGTATAACGGTCGACCAAAGCCTTGGCCACAGGGGCTTCAAATTCGGGATCTTCAGTCAAAGAAACTCGGACAGTATCCCCTAAGCCATCTTCCAACAAAGTCCCAATTCCAACAGCTGATTTGATCCGGCCATCTTCACCGTCCCCCGCCTCAGTCACCCCTAGGTGAAGTGGATAAGGTTTGAAACCTCCCTCTTCAAGTTTTTGAACCAACAACCTGTAGGCCTGAACCATGACTTGAGTATTGGAGGATTTCATGGATATAACGATATCATGAAAATTTTCATCCTCACATATCCTTAAAAATTCCAAAGCAGATTCTACCATTCCCAAAGGCGTATCACCATAGCGGCTCATAATCCGGTCAGACAAAGAGCCGTGGTTGGTACCAATTCTCATAGCTGTACCATATTCCTTGCAGATTTTCACAAGTGGTAAAAATCTTTCCCTGATTCTATCCAGTTCTTCCTGATAACTTTGATCCGTATATTCTATGATTTCAAATTTCTTCTTGTCCGCATAGTTACCGGGATTGATACGGACCTTTTCAACAATTTTTGCTGCTATCTCAGCAGCATTAGGTGTAAAATGGATGTCCGCCACCAAAGGTGTTTGATAACCTCTTCGCTTCAGCTCATCCTTGATATTTTTGAGGTTTTCAGCTTCTTTCATGCTAGGGGCAGTTATCCTGATCAGCTGACACCCACTTTCTATCATGCGGATACACTGTTCCACTGAACCCATGGTATCCATGGTGTCCACAGTAGTCATAGACTGAACCACAATAGGATTATCTCCACCGATAATCACATCGCCAACTTTTACCGGAATAGTCTTTCTTCTAGAATATTCTGTAAGACTATTACAATACTTAATCTTATCCAATAACACCTTGGTTTCCATATGATTACAAATCTCCTAATTGTGGTCTAATAACAATTTCTTCCACTACTGAATATGGGGAAAGACTATAGGTTGCCCACACAGTTTCTGCTATATCTTCAATCTTCATAAACCTGTCTTCAGGAATATCAGCCCCTTTCCAACTGTCTGTATAAGTAGCTCCCGGTAAAACAGAAGTGACTTTTATATTAAAATCCTTTAATTCCTCCCTTAGGCACTTGGTAAATCCTAACATAGCCCATTTGGATATTGCATAACTTCCACCGTTGGCATATGCGGTCAAGCCCGCTATTGAACCTATTGAAAAGATATGACCGGATTTACGGGAGATCATTTCTTCAGTAAATGCTCTAGTAAGGTAATAGGCAGAAAACAAATTTGTGTGCATGATTGTTTCAAAATTACCTTCTGGTTCGGAATGAATAGATCCAGGTAGGAAAACACCCGTGTTATTAACCAATACATCTGGAACACTTTGGTTTTTCACCCAATTCGCAAAAGCTTGAACATCTTCTTTTTTAGACAAATCAGCGACCTTTACTGCGATTTTCTGATTAGGAAAGTCTGATTCTAAGCTAGTTTTCAGCGCCAACAAATCGTCCTGGTGACGGGAACAGGTAAAAACATCAAAACCCTCTTTTGCAAATTTTTGAATAATTGCTCTACCAATCCCTTTTGTACCTCCTGTAACCAATATACTTTTCGCCATTTACTTAGTGTTTTAATAGTTAGTATGACAACTATCTAGAGCCAGCAAAGTTACATTTTTTTGAAAACTTTGCGAACTTAAACGGATAATCCACCATGGTCCTGACATTTTTGTTATAATTTTATTTTTATGGAAACACAGATTACAGACAGACTGGAGTTGGCAGCTCATTTTGTCAACAGTACAAATAGCCCCATTTTTTTGACGGGAAAAGCAGGGTCAGGTAAAACAACCTTTCTTAGGAATCTTGGAACATTTACCCACAAGACGTTTGCCATCGTTGCACCAACAGGCATTGCTGCACTTCATGCAAAAGGGGTGACTATTCATTCTCAATTTTTATTGCCTTTGGGAAGCTTTTTACCTACAAATGAACCAGAGGGTAATTTCGGCAATCAAGGAAACTTATTCACACAGTTTTCCTTAAGGAGAAAACACCCTTTGAATGCTGCAAGAAGACAAGTTTTGAGCGCAATAGATTTGTTAGTTATTGATGAAGTCAGTATGCTAAGGGCTGATATTTTGGATGCTATCGATTTCAGATTAAAAAGCATCAGGGGTAATTATGAAGAACCATTTGGAGGTATTCAGATTTTATTTATTGGTGATTTATTCCAGCTTCCACCCATTGTCCGCGATCATGAATGGCAAGTTCTGAGCAAATTTTACAATAGCATGCATTTTTTTGAGGCCCATTGCCTGAAAAATTCAGGATTGGTCTACCTCGAACTGAATAAAATATTCAGACAAAAAGATGAACAATTTATTCAGGTACTCAATCATCTTCGGGACAATTGCGCGACCCAGTCAGATATCAAGCTATTGAATGATCATTTCAAAACAGAAGAAGAAATCAGAAATCTGGAAGACACGATCATCATTACTACCCATAATTATAAGGCTGAAGCCCAAAATCAAAAAGAGTTAAATGAATTGAAGGAAAAATCGCATTTCTTTGAAGCAATCATTGAAAAAGATTTTCCTGAAAGTCTTTTCCCCATACCGAAAACACTGGAACTAAAAGAAGGTGCCCAAATTATGTTCATTAAAAATGACAGCAGCGGAAATGGTGAATACTACAATGGAAAAATGGCAAAAGTAAAGTCAATTGAAAATGGTGAAATCAAAGTTATTCTCGCAGAAAATAAAATAAATTATACTTTAAAACGGGAAATTTGGGAAAACAAACGGTATGTAGTCAACAATACCACCAAGGAATTGGAAGAGGAAGTAATCGGAACATTCGAGCATTTTCCTATCAAATTGGCTTGGGCAGTTACCGTACACAAAAGCCAAGGCCTAACTTTCGATAAGGCTATCATAGATGTTGGACAAGCTTTTGCTCCAGGGCAAGTTTATGTTGCCCTAAGTAGACTTAGGGGCTTGGACGGCCTAACATTAAGAACCAAAATCCAAAACAACATCATCTATAGTGATCATGATGTGGTAGGATTCACACAAAAAACCAGCTTACAGGAGCCTCTAGAATGTCTTTTAAAAAAGCATCAAATGAGATATGTTGAAAAGCTCCTAATAGAAACTTTTGATTTTTCTTTAATCACAAAAGCCATCAAATATTTCCTAAATGATACTGAAAGCAGTTTTGAATTTGAAGATGTAGAGATGCGATCAGCAATTCCGAAAATTCTGGAAGCCTTAAATCAGGAATCAGACAACACAATTAAATTTCAGAGACAATTAATCCAACTTTTAGCTTCGGGAGAAAATGAAAAATTAAGCGAAAGGCTGCAAAAGGGCTCCAATTATTACCAAAGTTTTCTAATTACCGAATGGAGGAACCTCTTAAACCATTCAGCAGAAGTTGAAAGATTTTCCAAGACCAAAAAATATCTTGATGGTTTATCTCAAATAGAACTATCTCTAATAAAAAAACTTACTGGAATAAAAAAAATCACTGCTTTGATACCTGCTATTCTTCAAGGAAAAGAAACAGGCAAGATGAATGTTCTCAATGAGGAAATCAAAACTTTAAGAATTTCCTATGTTCAGCAAGCCAAAGAATCAGCAATCAACAATCCAAAGTTTTTAAAGTCTAAGACTGGGAAAAAGAAAAAAGACGATGATGGTCCCTCACTAAAAAGAGTAAAGGGCGAGACCTATGAAATCACTTACAACATGAGTGATGACGGGGCAAGTATTGAGGAAATTGCTATCCAAAGAAGCTTGGCCGAATCAACGATTAAAGGCCATCTGGCCAAAGGAATTCAGGAAGGGCGAATTTCCTTATTTACCCATATGGATGAAGATACATTCAAAAAGGTGGCTGAGATTATCAAAAAGTACGATGCAGATTTAGGCCGCATAAGACAGGAAGAGCCCGGAACAATTGACTATGGAACATTGAAAATGGTTACAGCCCACATGGGCTTATCAAAAGATTAAAAAGAAAAAATGACTCCAGAAGATACCTAAAGGTATTCCATTCAGGTGAGAAGGGTGCATTGTACAATGTACCAAGAACAGTAACGTTCAAAATCAAAAATTCCTTGGTTAGGATTGCGGGTTTTAATTCTGAGAGTTTTGTATCCTACCTGAAGCCAGGTAAGCTTTTGTCCAGTATCTAGATCCTAATATCTAGCTTCTCGTCTCTTCTATAAACGCCAGAAGCCAATTCCGAAAGGTATCAGGACCGGCTTTTTAACAATATGGAGGCGATCCCGATGCCCGGGACAGGCTCTACTCTCCCGGGTGTAACTTTTTTTTAGTTGATTGAGTGATTGGTTATTGGTTGATTGGTAGTGAAAAAATATTGATACCTAAAAGCTATTCCAACTTTATTTCGCCCAAGCATAATTTGTCCGCCCTGCCGAATCTAATTTCCTGTTCCATCCATCTTCCTTCATCCTTTTTAACAGGTTTCACCTCTTGTTTCTTGTTTCTTGCCTCTTGTTTCTAATCCCTAGTTTCTCCTATAAAGACAAAAGCCTCCCAGTTTCCTGAAAGGCTTTTAATAATGTGGCGGCGATCCCGATGCCCGGGACAGGCTCTACTCTCCCATGCGCCACGGCGCACCGGTACCATCGGCGCTGCAGGGCTTATACGCCACCGCGGATCAGGATGGGAAGAGGTGGGACATCTAGGAAAAGTGATTATTGAAACCTGAACCTTATA
>NZ_JBHLWI010000084.1:0-1540 GCF_042432905.1 Fontibacter flavus
GTCGACCAGTATTATACGTGTCAAGGAAAAAATCTAATCAAAAATCCCCAATCATGACTTTAGATTTTCAAAATCAAAAAATTGCAGCATAAAAAAGGCTGCCCTTTTCGGACAGCCCCTTTTTTGTTTTACAGAGCAGGAACACAAATCTCAGAAACATGTTGTGAAAATTTCAATCAAAACAACATCGGAGCAAATAAACTCAAATATTCTCTCCAGTTGGCCCAGGTATGCCCTCCTTCATTCTCAAAGTATTCATGTTCAAAATCAGTTTTCTTTAAAACTTCCAACAGCCTTTTGTTGGATTCCATCACAAAATCATCGACACCACAGGCTACCCAATATTTGGAAACCCCACTTTCCTTCAATACCAAAAACTTTTTCTGCATTTCCGCCATGTTCTCACTTTGGTTGAAAATACCGCTGCTAAAAACACCTATATAACCAAATGTCCCTGGATAATTTGTAGAGGCATTGATGGTATGCCCTCCTCCCATGGATAACCCTGCTATGGCACGACTATTTTTGTCTTTCTTTACTCTATAATTCTTTTCCATATATGGAATGATATCTTCTACCAGGCTTTTTTCAAATTGCCCCTGATATTTGATATAGCTTTCACGGGTAACAGGCGGTGTTCCCGGCACCTGCCTTAAAGTAGAAGTCTGCCAGGCATTGACATTGGGCATGACAACAATCATGGGTTTAGATTTACCTTGCGCAATTAAATTGTCTAAAATTAAATTTGCTCTGCCCAGGGAAGTCCACGCATCTTCATCCCCTCCCCCACCATGCAACAAATACAAAACTGGATAGGAATCATTTCCAGAAGTATATCCTGGGGGAGTGTACACATACATTCTTCGGTTCATACCCAAAGAAGGTGAATCATACCACACTTGGGAAAGATTTCCTCTTGGGGTATCATTCATTTGAAACAATTCTGAACCCTCACCCGGAACCATCAATAAACTGGCATAACGGGTACCATCTCTCAATGCATGGGGGTTAGTAGGATCAATGGCAGCTACCCCATCAATAAAAAAATTGTAGTGGTACATGGAAGAAGGCAAGGGATCAATAGTGATGGACCAAACACCCTGTTCTCCTTTTATCAAGGGCAGGGTCTGACCAAAGCCCAACCAACTTCCGTTGATGGTAACGGCATTGGCCGTTTCAGAAAGCACTCTAAAAGTAACAGAATTATCCGCACCTATTTCAGGTGAAATAACACTTGGTGCCTGCATGGCACTGACTTCCTGTGCCCTAATATGCAATGTGCTTCCCACTACCAAAAGAGCTGTAAGAAAGAATTTAAACATGGTTATTTTCATAGTGTTGTTTATTGTTAGTTTTTAAGGATTAACATGGAAATGAATTTAACATTTGTTCCATGCAGGGATGGCTGGATGTAATGGGGGTGTCCGAAAAGTCGAGACACCCTTTTTTTATTGTTGATCTTCTCTAAAATTATTATTTTAGAGTTGAACAAAATACAACAATGTCTAAGGTAGTTTTTAAAAATCAGACTGGCAATTGT
>NZ_JBHLWI010000085.1:0-1130 GCF_042432905.1 Fontibacter flavus
CCTTAAAAACTAACGATTCAAATATAAAGTTGACTCAAATTCAAGTTCAAGACCCTGTGAAGTCCCTATACGCTCCAAAAATGCGGCTTTTTCCAAAAACTGAAAGTTTTTTCACAGCCTGACGGTCCGCGGCTAAGAAACTTGGGGCATTTCGAAGCCTTTAACTGTAAACCTAAGATAAAGCTAAATACGAGAAATAAACCTTCCGAATACGGATATCTGCCCCATGTTTTCTTAGGTGCTGTTATAGCGCGTATTTCCCTTTTCAGAGTTCAATGGAGATTTTTACCTTCCCACCCAATCCCTTTTCAACTATTTCATAAAGGGTTTTCAGTGTTAAATTACTTCCGTTGTTCTCTACTCTTGAAATATAAGTTCTCTTTTTATCTACTAATTCCGCTAATTGTTCTTGGGTTAGATTCTTATCCTCTCTTGCCTTTTTTAATAGCAAACCAATTTTGAAAGACTCAAAATCCCTTTCTAATTCATCCCTGCGTTCGGTTCCTTTGACTCCATACACATCATCTTTGATATCTTTCCAGCTCTTCGTATTCATTTCTTTTTCTTTTTACCTTTTTGAACTTCCTTTTCAGCATAATATTCATCCATCAGTCTGGCAGCCTTTTCAATTTCCTTTGTTGGTGTTTTTTGGGTTTTCTTCTGAAAGCCATTGAGCAAAATCACCAATTTACCTTCATCAAAAAAACAAAACACCCTCCAAATATTACTTGCCAGCTGAACCCTGGCTTCATATAGCCCTTTTTTTGTTTTAATTGGTTTCAGGTAAGTCTCCGGAACTCTTTCAAAAGTTTCTATAGCCTCAATGACCTTATAAATCTTGTTTTGAACTTTCACTGTTTGCTTTTTCAGAAAGTTCTCAAAGTGGTCTTGATAGGCTATGACTTCCCTGATTTTATCCATAACGCTAATGTAACTTTAAAGTTACTATTTTCAAAATGTAAAAAGTTGACTGTATTCAGAATTGGGCTTCTTAATATGCGCTATAACGGTAGGAGAATTGCCGTCGGGCCCTTTCCGTAGTTTGCTCTCCTGGGGGCCTGACGGCAATTCGCTTGTTATGTGTCCGTTCAGTTGTCCGCTACAATATAATCTTTTTCCGGCCCTATACA
>NZ_JBHLWI010000086.1:0-1372 GCF_042432905.1 Fontibacter flavus
GAGACTGTTCATTTAAGTGTGTCTGCTAACTTTACACAATATGAACAAGAAAAAGACAATTGATGACTTATTAAATGATCCTAAGATGAGTGAACGTTTGAAAGAACGTCTTTACAGTAAGAAAGGATTACTGGGCAAAGAGAGTCCATTTAGTGAGATTTTACAACAAATGGTGAATACCATGCTTGAGGGAGAGATTGAGAGTTTTCTATCAGAAGAGCGGGCCTCTGGCCATGTAAATAAGCGTAACGGCAGGACTCCCAAGCGAGTGGTGAGCGATGCTGGTTTTCTGGATATTTCTACTCCCAGAGACCGTAATGGAGACTTTGAGCCCGAACTGGTAGGCAAACGTGAACGTGAACTGAGCAGCGGCCTTGATGATCAGATACTGGCCCTGTATGCGCAGGGTAATTCAGTGGAAGACGTAAGGCGTCTGCTGGAGGAGATTTACGGGGTGAGTATCTCAGCAGGTCGTATCTCCCAGATTACCGATAAGGTGCTCCCTGAGATTCAGGAATGGCGTACAAGAAGCCTTCAAAGCTTTTATCCCATCGTGTACCTGGATGCCATACACTTCAAAGTACGCCAGGAGGGCAAATACATCAGTAGTGCCTTCTATACGGTATATTCGGTGGACTGGGAAGGGAAAAGGGACGTATTAGGTCTTTACATCAACTCGGGCGGAGAAGGAGCTAAAAAATGGGGCCTGGTAATGGAAGATCTTAAATCAAGAGGAGTAGCCGATATTTTGGTGGTCTGCACGGATGATCTACAGGGATTTTCCGAACAGATTCAGGAAGTGTTCCCTGCTTCAGTTGTCCAAAAGTGCATTGTTCACCAAATGAGGAATTCGCTGAAATATGTGGATGAAGCTGATAAGAAGGCTGTAATAAAGGACTTACGTCAGGTATACACCTCCACCACTGAAGAAGGTGCGAAAACAGCATTGTCAGCCTTTGAAGCCACATGGGGCAAGAAATATAAGTATATAGTACGGCAATGGCGTGACAACTGGACTGAGCTGATGGCATTCCTGGATTTTCCTGTTGGAATGCGGAAGATGATCTATACAACCAATCCAGTAGAGGCCCTACATCGGATCATGCGAAAACTGATAAAAAGCAAAGCTGCATGGGCATCGGAAACAGCACTGTTAAAGCAGCTCTATTTATCGATCAGTCGGAACGAAAAGTCATGGAAGAAAAATGCAAGGGGATGGACTTCCATCCAGCGTGAAATCATGGAGCTGTACCCGGATAGGGTGCCACAAAAAAACTGAATTTTCAGCCTACTGTCTTAGTTGCCTTAAGGCAACTAAGACAGTAGGCTGAAAGAAAGATTAAACCTTAGACACAGTTTAATGAACTATCCC
>NZ_JBHLWI010000087.1:0-2426 GCF_042432905.1 Fontibacter flavus
AATGACAACAATGACAACTTTTTCCCCTCATTCTTAATTCATAACTCTCCATTCTACATTCTCAACCCTTTTGCCTCCCGAAATTCTTCGGGACAAGTTTTTTACTTTTTCCTTGGCTCTTCAATCATCCTTAATTCAACATTCTCCACCCTTTTGCCTTTTTACTTTTGCCTTGGCTCTTATATTTCCATTCTTCATTTTTCATCCTTAATTCAACATTCTCAACCCTTTTGCCTTGGCTCTTCAATCCTTCTTAATTCTCCACTCTTCACAACCTCACATACCTCCTCCTCCGCATCTCCACTCCCCAAAACAACACGATACCGATCACCAACACCACCCCATAGACAGGCAAACTCTGCACATGACCAAAATGCATCCAATAACGCTGAACCGGGAAACTGTCTTTTATGCCCTCAAGCATGGCTTCCTCCACACCGGGAACATTGATCCGCACCCAAAACATGGACAATAGCAGGTTAATCCCCCCTGCGATCAGCACCTCCTTCCATTGCAACTTGTACCGCCTGATGCCCTTCACCAATGCCAACACCAGCAAAGGCAAAAACGGCACCATCGTCGTGGAATTGGGATGCAATGCAAAAAACAACATCAACACCATCGCCAAGGTAAACCCTATCCCCAGCAGCGCAGCCTCCTTGATGATCCTGGACATAAAAACCAATGCCGTCACCACCAACAGCCCATAATACATCAAATGCCCGGTAATGAAATCCAAAGGATAATTCAAAAGTCCCTTGATAAAAGCCTGAAATAAGGACCTTAAACTCACATTACTATTGGAACCAGAAAGTAAAAACAGCAATAAACTCGCCGCCAACAAGACCCCAAAAAAGGACATGATCTTGACCGGTTTGAGTTTATGGGAAAGCATCTTCCAGCTTTTCACCCAGTCCACCGTATTCTGCATCATTACCCAAAGCAGGAAAATCATCATGGATACCAGCGAGAGGAAAAACCAGGATATTTCGGACGAAGAACCATCCAATACCCCCGCCCAGTTGGCCAATCCTATCAACAAAAACATCAATAATAAGGTAGCAATGACCGGAAATACGGTTTTGGGTTTTTCTCCTGTATAGAGTTCCAGTTTATCGCCCGGAAACACCCACAGACAAAGTCCTATAGGAAGCAGAAAAGGAGAGACAAAGGCACCTACCAGTGAGACCAGAAAGAGTTTACTCTTTTCATATCGGACAAAGTAATTGACCTGACCCATACCGATCATCATGGCCGCCATCTCTGTGGTAAAAGGATGGTACCAGGTGTCTTTGAGAATAAAAAAATTGAAAAACACCAGGACAAATGCCAAGGCCTCCAACTCGCTGGAAAGTCTGAGTTTCTTCGTAATCCTGAAGAACCAGTAAACCGTCAAACCCAGAAACAGGAGGTTGATGATCAGCATACCGCTCATCAGCGTATCCGGCTCCAGGTCAAAGCCCAAGACCACATAGACCACATGTACCAGGGCAAAAGGCATGATATGTTGCAATTGCCAGATGTTGTAGCTGTCCCGGTCGATGACATCCACGAATTCTATCGCCACCTGTCTGAAAAACAGCCCATGTCCCATTGTCCCCTCATTGATCGGCACCTTTTCCCCAGGAATCTGGAAAAGCACAATCCCAATGAGCAATATGATCAGTATAATTCTCGACATCAAAAGTTTATGAGGTTATAGAAAAATGGAATAATTAAGTAGAATATCTTTGGTTTAAGTCTTCAGATTTATCTCCCAAGAGGGAGACTTGGACCAAGCTAAGTTTTTTTCCCTCCCTACAACCTGGCTCTGGCCTAAAAATACCCACTGGGTATTGTCTTTACGGCCAGCCCTCTCCAGAAGCTGGACTCCCTTAAATCTCAACTAACACAAGAATTCGCGAAAATTCGCAAGCTCTGCGCCTAATTCATTTCTTGTGATGCATTGATCAGAAAATCACATCAAAATCCCCCAGCAGCTAAAATGTAGAATTTAAAAATTTGTGTAATTAGTGTAATTAGTGGTTATCATTTCAAATCAATTCGCGGTTCCGTATTGCCGGCGTATCCGGGATGGCCTCCAACCATCCCTCTGATATCCCGGCCTTTCAGGCCTATTTAATCGACCAAAAATCCATTTTCTTCTCCAAAAATGTAATCCCTATCAGCACCAGAATTCGTGAAAATTCGCAAGCCCTGCGCCTAATTCATTTTTAGTGATGCATTGATCAGAAAATCACATCAAAATCCCCCAGCAGCTAAAATGTAGAATTTAAAAATTTGTGTAATTAGTGTAATTAGTGGTTATCATTTCAAATCAATTCGCGGTTCCGTATTGCCGGCGTATCCGGGATGGCCTCCAACCATCCCTCTGATATCCCGGCCCTTCAGGCCTATTCAATAGACTCAAAAACTCCCTTCCCTAT
>NZ_JBHLWI010000088.1:0-1534 GCF_042432905.1 Fontibacter flavus
GGTCGTGTACTGAAATAGGTTGACACAATTTAATTAAAAATTGTAAACCTATAATCGGACAAAATGCAAGAAACAGAAAAATTCTCTGAAGACGCTAGGAGAAAAATCGTTACCGAAGTGCTATCAGGTACTCTGACCAAAGAACAAGCAAGGCATGTTTATGGAATTAAAAGCAAATCCGCTATCTTGGAATGGATGAGGATTTTTGCTGGTCTAGAAAGGAGAGTTCCTAAAGACCCTGTTCCTATATTAAGAAACATGTCAGAAAAACAGGATTCCAACAGTGAGTTAAAAGCCCGTATTAAGCAACTTGAAGAAGAGCTTAAACTTAGCCAGTTAAAGGGCAGGGCATATCAGATTATGGTCGATATTGCCAAGGAAGAATATGGCCTGGATCTTGAAAAAAAGTCTGGTGCCAAACAGTTCAAAGACTCAAAGAAGAAGAACCAAGGGTAAGCTTGGACCAACTTTGCGGATTGTTTGGCAAGAGCAGACAAGGCTATTATAAATCTTTAAAATATATTTCCCGGGAGGCCTTTGAGGAAGATTTGGTCTTAAGTCTTGTTTTCAAGATCAGGAAGAAGGCTAAAACATCCAGATGGGGATTGAGGAAACTATACCCACTAATTCAGAAGGATTTGACCAAGCTGAAAATCAAAATAGGTAGAGATAAACTGTTTGATCTGCTTCGTATGAACGGGTTATTGGTTACTAAGAGAAAAAGGAGGTTTTTCACAACCCAAAGTCATCATTGGCTCAGAAAATACCATAATCTTGTTAAAAACATGGTTGTCTCCAGGCCTAACCAGTTATGGGTTTCCGATATTACCTACGTCGAGCTGAACAGGGAGGTCATGTATCTGTATCTTATTACGGATGCTTATTCCCAGAAAATAGTGGGCTGGAATCTTTCTCTGGACCTAAAGGCTGAATCGGCACTTGATGCCCTAAAAATGGCTTTTCAATCTCAGAAATACATTGAACCATACTCCCTGATTCATCACTCAGACCGGGGGGTACAGTACTGCAGTTATGATTACACAGACCTTTTGAAAAAGAAAAAAGTCTGGATCAGTATGACAAAGCCTGCCTCCCCACATGAAAATGCCATAGCAGAAAGAGTAAACGGTATTCTTAAAGAAGAATGGTTGGATGATATTGCTGGAGAACCAAGGATCAATGCACAAAAATATATAAGTCAGATCATCAAAATCTATAATGACATGAGACCGCACGAAGGACTGGGGAATAATCTCACGCCAAACCTAGTACATGACGAAGGTTTTCCAAGGCATGATACCGAACGCGTTATTGGGAATAAATACAGCTGGAAAAAGAAGATCGAATCTGAAAAGATCCGGCCTGAAAATAGCAACGCTATCGGACCAATTGACTATTCCTTGGCAAGTTGCTCCTCAGCAGAGCTTGCCTCCGCTTCATCGTGGTATTGTAAGTTATCCAAAACTTCTTAGAAATTGAAACACTAACTATATTTGAACAATAAAAGTGTCAACCATTTTCAGGACGAGACACT
>NZ_JBHLWI010000089.1:0-1786 GCF_042432905.1 Fontibacter flavus
GGGGCTGTCCGAAAAGGGCAGCCTTTTTTATGCTGCAATTTTTTGATTTTGAAAATCTAAAGTCATGATTGGGGATTTTTGATTAGATTTTTTCCTTGACACGTATAATACTGGTCGACTAATGTAGGGTTTATAACCCAAAGATGATTTTTTAGATAGTTTTAGTCCAGAGTGCATACTTTTAGCCACCATTTTTCTCAGATTATGGCCAATTGCCATTAATAAGAACTCTAATTCCACTTTTTCTAAACCAGTGAGTGTAAATCTGTTGAATTTATTATTGCTTTTCAGCTGGCCAAACGCAGCTTCCGCCTCTATTGGTCTTTTGCTCCTGTGTTCAAGCCCCTTTTTATTCATTAGTTTTTCCTTGGCCTGCTGTTTTAAGAAGTTTAACCTATGGTTCACTTCGATTCTTCTGTTACCTGTCGCTTTGTGGCATTGTGCTCTTAAGGGGCATCCTTCACAGTTTTTTGCCTGATAATAAGTTACTTGAGATACATACCCATTGCTTGAAGTGCGCTTTCCTTGTCCAACATTCTCCATCCGCTGTCCCATGGGGCATACGTAAAAATCTTGCGCTGCATTGTAGAAAAGATTTTGGGGAAGAAAAGGATTGTTCTTTGTCTTCTTCTTTTGCTCCATGTGGAAGTAATTGTATTTCACATAGGCATCAACTCCCTTTTTTTCAAGCATTTCATAATTCTCCTCACTGCCGTATCCTGCATCAGCTACTATCTCTTTACTTTGTTTGCTATACGATTTTTCAAAACTGTCCAAGTGGGATTTTAAAGTGGTGGTATCCCCTGCTGTTTGGTGGATAGTAGCATGGGTAATGAATTGATTTTCAGTTGATATCTGAGGATTGTAAGCGGGTTTTAGTTGTCCGTTTTTCATGTGGTCCTCTTTCATTCTCATGAATGTGGCATCATGATCTGTCTTACTGTACGAATTTCTATCCCCCAAAATCTCCAGGTCTTTTTCATACTTCTCCAGCTTGGGAAGATGTTCTTCCTGAAGCTTTTGAAGCTCCTTGGCAACCTTCTTTGAAGGCTCTTTTAGCTTTTTATTTATGGCTGAAAGCCGCTCCCTTAATTCTTCAGAATCAATTTTTTTAGGCAATTCTTCTTGATTAACTTCTTGATTATCTGATAGGATGCTTTCTTCGATATCTGATAAAACACTCTTGATCTTACCTTCTAACCTTTCTTTGTGCTTTTCAACTGTCTTACGCCAGACAAAAGTGTATTTATTGGATTTTGCTTCAATCTTGGTTCCGTCAATGTATTGTACATCAAGGCTTACATATCCCATCTCAACAAGCATTTTTACCACTTCGGCAAACAATGTCTTGATGGAGTCTTTTAAGATTTTACCGCGGAAATCGTTGATGGTTCTGAAATCGGGGGTTGAGTTTCCTGAGATAAACATGAAGTGGATGTTCTCATTGAGTGCTTTGGCTATTTTCCTGCATGAATACACATTGGATAAATAGCTATAGAACAGCACTTTGATCATCATTCGTGGATGATAGGCTGATGTACCGCCTCCCTTATACCTCTTTATAATATCGCTGATATCCAGAGAGTTAACCACTGTATCAACCAATCGAACAGGATGATTATCAGGGATTTTATCAAAAATATTTGCCGGAAATAATTCTGGACAATTGCCAGTCTGATTTTTAAAAACTACCTTAGACATTGTTGTATTTTGTTCAACTCTAAAATAATAATTTTAGAGAAGATCAACAATAAAAAAAGGGTGTCTCGACTTTTCGGACACCCCC